>QQUB01000779.1 GCA_008501835.1 Bacteroidota bacterium | reverse complement strand
CAATGTACTCATTGGGATGGGAGCAATTATCCTTGACAATGCCGTTATCGAAGAGAATTGTCTCATTGCAGCGGGTGCTTTAATTTTGGAAAATATGGTATGTGAGTCCGGTGGAATCTATGCCGGAGTACCGGCAAAAAAAGTAAAATCTGTTCCCCCGGAATTTTTGGAAGAGAAATTTAAATCATTAGCTCAGAACTACATCAAATATTCCGGGTGGTTTAAAGAAGAAGAGTAAATCAGAAATCAACGTGATCACTCCTGGATCTTGGCTCCAAAGCTAAGATCGCCAGCGTCTCCTAACCCGGGAACGATATATGCCTTTGCTGTCAATTCTTCATCGATTGCCCCTACCCAGATATGTGCATCCGGGTGACGTCTGCGCACGTAATTCACCCCCTCTGTTGATCCAATGGCTGTCACAATATGGATGGACTTGGGTTCTCCATAATCCTGCAAGGATTTCAAAACAACATCCATGGACGCCCCGGTGGCGATCATGGGATCGGAAAGAATCAGGGTTGCTCCTTCGAGATCAGGACAGGTAATATAACCGGCTTTAATATCAAAAGATCCTCCTTTGTGATGTTTCCGGTAAGCTGAAATAAACGCACTTCCGGCATCATCGAAAAAACTTAGCAATCCGTTATGAAGTGGAAGTCCGGCCCTTAATATTGTGGCCAGAATAACCGTATCATTATACTTTTTAGAGGTTGCCACACCTAGGGGCGTTTCTACCTCTGTATCATGATAGTCAAATGTTTTACTGACCTCGTAAGCAAAGATTTTTCCAAGGCGTTCCATATTTGTTCTGAAACGCATACTGTCCTGCTGGATCTTATGATCCCGCAACTCATTAAGGAATTTTTTTACAAGACTGTTTTGATCACTAAGGTTAACTATCATTTAAGGCCCAATTTTAACACCAATATAGGAAAAATAGAAAATCTCCACAATTTATTGAAACCGATTATTGAACAAAATCTCCACAATAATTTAGTGAGTATCAATTTTTAGCTAACATAATGATTTCCCTGTAAACTTCCTCCCATCCAGACCAACCATGTAAAACTGAAAAGGAACTATTATGCCAGAGGGTTGAAAATACCCCACCTGATTTTTTTACCTGATTTATTAACTCCTCAACAGCCTGCACAGCATCCCCCGGCGAAAGACTCAAATATTTTTTTAGCGTAACATCCATCACCTGAAAGGGAAAAATCCGAAGAGGAGTCTCTGTTTCATTTTCTAGATCATACCAGGCATAATCACCCGCTATTCCAGCTCTAAAACCAATATCGTCAGCAAAACCCATAGAATAATCCTCCTGAATTCCTGCCCGAAGCAAACCCTGATAAGTATTTGGAAATGAAGTTCTTAAATAATGTTGCCTGCTTTTAAACACTGGCCCCTTTTTAATAACAATCAACTTCATAATTTCCTTTTCCAAAAGGGAAAAATCATCATTGGAAGCATTGGATGGATGAATGCCAATAAATCCTTCCGGGGCTACTGTTTTTATGAGAGCCCTAAACTCAGCATTCTTCCAATTTATGCACTTGTCGATTCCACCATAATTTCCTATCAGGAAAAACCATATAGGGTTCAAATCAAATTGTTCATGGATCCCTTTCAGAAAATCATATACGTGGAAAGGATCTTTAGTGGTATCCTGTCGAGACAAATTGCGGCTGCGAACCTTTTTCAGGTCCAACCGAAGAAGATCTTTGATCCAACCTGCTGTACCTCTCCACCCCCTGTTGCTAAACGCCCAGGCAAGATCAATATCGTATGTTGGTTGAAAACCATAGTCAGACTCCTGTAAGGTAATTTCCGGGAATTTATTCAAAAGCGCCTTTCTTATCTCCTCGACCCATAGATTTACCACTGGAATCTTGAGAAAATCATATTTCCCGGCCAAACTTTCCTTTGCCGTGAATCTGCCAAAACGATCTCCTTTAAATTCCCAGTATTCTTCATAACGGGTAAGCATGAAAAATACCATTGCTGGAATATCATAGGCCACATCAGTAGAAGTATTATCTGTTTTAAAAAAGTAAGGCAGGCCCTTTTCAAATTCAACCGCTAATTCGAACTTTCGAATCCCCTGTTCACTCAAAAGTCCACATGGAACAATGAAAACCTCCTCCGGATGACAATTTTCATGGCTGTAATTGATCTTTAATCCCTGAAAGGACCTGAAGGTTTCCAAATCGTGTGTAAACCCTGTTTCCAAGCCAAAGAACTCCTGAAATATAGTTTTGAAAGTATACCGTATTCTGGAAGTAATTTCAGGTGCAAAAACCAAACAATCCATTCAGATCAGTTTATTCAAGTAATCATCTGAAAAATTTCAAATGTGTTAGCTTTTTCAAAGGTAAATAATTTGACTTTTTAAGTTCCATTAATCCCCAAAAATAGACGACCAGGTATTCCAAGCCCACGACCAATAAATTTTCAAAATATGGATCATAGCTGTAATTTATATAGGTCAACGTGATCAATCCTGACCAGACAACAGGGAATCTAAAATCCGTGAACATACACAATGTCAGAGGCAAGATAGCATACCAGGGATGAACGGTTGGAGTAAATGCCAGGTATAAGCAAATGGCAAACAACATTCTTAAAGGCAACTTTCCCATTGGATATTCTTTCTCTTTTATGGAAGCACGAAGGATACCCAAAAAGGTAAAAGTGGCCAGAACAGGACCAATATAATATATCAGGTTATATCCTGAAAAAATGTACCCCAACCAACGTAACAAATAATAGATACTGGCATTGAATTCAAATTTTTGAAAATATAAATCAAGGCTGCTTCCGAAATTGGCCAGGAATATCCCATCGATCAAAGGCAAATGCAAAATGACCAGTACTGCTGCTATTAGAGCAAAGTAGATGGCAGCCAATCTCCATCCTAATCTTTTTATAAAAAACATCAGGAACAACAGGGGCAATAACTTTGAAGCAATCGAGAATGCCATTGCCACTGCCGACCAATAAAACCTGGTACTCAATAACAGGTAAATACTCAACAGCAGAAAAAAGACCATTACCCCTTCAAAGTGCAAATTACCGACCACCTCAACGATCACCAAAGGATTTAAGGCGTAAATAAGCACATTTTTGGGAGAAAAATTCATCATTCTCAGTAGAGAAGGAATAAGCATCAAAGTGCCTATTTCAAATAGTAAAATGAAAATTTTCATCACCACAGCACTCCAGTAAACACTGGAAGGAAACATCCAGGTGGAGACAGCAAATACCGCCTGAGCAACCGGGGGATAAATAGTATGGTATTCCTGGGAATTCAGGTTTTTGAATAAGGATTCATCGAGCCAGGGATGTGCCCAGCCTTCCGCCATTATATCCTGAGGTAAGTAGTGAAACGGGTTATAACCATGATTGATAAGTCTACCATCCCAAATAAATCGAAAAACATCATCCGACAATTGCGGAAAAGCAAATACCAATGCCAGCCTTATTAGAATGGCCAGACCAAGATAAAAGGTTAAATCCTGTTCTAAAGCAGATTTCCAGATGAAATAGAAGGTTAGAAAAGCAACAAAATAACCTCCCAGGATGATCTCAAAACGGGATTGATCAGCGATGAACCCGAGGACCATTATTGCGGCAGTAAAAACTACGGCCAGAGCGACTGATTCTTTTCTAAAGGAAAATTGTCCCATTTTTTATCAACTCCTACCCTTTCAACTTCAAATGTTTAACAGTGAAATAAAAGATTCCTCCATATCCGAGAAATAACATCAGGTGAAAGAAGAAGAAGGTAGTATTTTGAAGATATAACCCCAGGAACATTGCACCGAGGAAATAGAGTGAAAACACCCCTTCAAAAATAGTGGTCCAGGACAATTTATAATTGATGTATTTCTTGCTCTTGACCTTATCCGCCATATTCTTAATATTGAATTTGGGCGTTCTTACAAAGGGTGATTTCTTCCCTCTGAATCCTTCAAAAACAGCAATAGTATTGTGAAGTGCCAAGCCCATTGATAAGCTCAGGAATAAGGGGAATAACAAAAGAAAGTTCAAAATTTGTTTCAATGGACTTTGATCTTTATGCCCGACTGCCTGTACATTGGCAACGTAATAAACAGCAATGACGGATAGGAATCCAGCCAGGAAGATACCAAAGAAATTCTTACTGATTCCTGCACTGAAAATATCCCCTAAATAATAGAGTAACGGAACGCTAAACACACCAATAATGAATACAAAAACAAAAATGGAACTGGCCAGCAAGTGCACTGTTGTATGAATTTTTTCCATAAAAGGCATTGCCGATCCCCAGATAGAAGGAAGCATTTTCCGGGCCGTTTCGGCTCCACCTTTCATCCAGCGAAACTGCTGTGATTTCAAGCTGTTCATTTCAACAGGCAATTCTGCAGGTGAACCCACTTCTTCCAGGAATCTGATCTTCCAGCCTTTCAACTGGGCTCTAATACTGAGATCCAGGTCTTCCGTTAATGTATCTGCCTGCCATCCCCCTGCATCATCAATGGTTTCTTTTCTCCACACGCCCGCTGTTCCATTGAATTGCAGCATATGACCACCTTCCATTCTTCCCCTTTGCTCCACGGTAAAATGAACATTCAATTGCAAGGCTTGTAATCTTGTAATCA
>QQUB01000483.1 GCA_008501835.1 Bacteroidota bacterium | reverse complement strand
GAGATCAGTGATGGGGAGGTCTATTAGGATTACAAATTGAAGGAAGGGGTTAGGGAGAGTTTTAATGCGACTTTATATATGCAGAAGATGGAGATTCGGATTGGGGAATGAATGGAATGTGGGTTTAACCGCAAGGATCGCAAAGGTCTCGCAAGGGTCGCAAGGAGTGCTTTCGTAAATCCAAATTTTTGCTGATCCAACCAGAGGATGTTTTCCTTAGATTTGTAATTCAAAAACCCGTATTTTTGTTTACATGGAAATAATCTTGTGGGTAGGGTTGTCGCAGAGTCTTTTTGCGGCAATTTTGATAGGAACCAAAAAAGAAAACAGCGTCTCTGACAAGATCCTCACCGGTTGGTTATCCTTGCTGGGCATAGAGTTTTTTACGTGTATTATGGACCACCTTATTTTTGGTAAACCTCTTTTGTCCAATTCCTTCCTTTTGTTCAATCCCGCTTTTTATTTATACATCAAATCATTGACCCGTCCTGAATTTAAGCTAAAATGGGTACAGTTGTTACACCTGGTTCCGTTCCTGACTTTTGAGGTAGTTGGTGTTGTGGTGCCGGAGAGAGCTTCTCTTGTGCCGCTGTTTGAGTATTCTTCCAATTTTATTTTTAATATATTTTTCATCCCAGTGTCTTTGGCTTCGTGGATCGGGTATAATCTGGCAAGTATTTTATTGGTCCACAGGTTCCGCAAAAACCTTCAGAATGAATTGTCCAGTATCAGTCGGGAGAACGATTTGGCCTGGTTGCTTTTTCTGATCGTTTTTTACGTGACCTTTTGTGTTTCCGCTTATGGGTTGGGACTATATTCGGTGCTTTCGGAGCGGTTATTGCAAATGCCTTTTTTATTCAATTATGCCGTATTGCTGTTGCTTATCTATATTCTCAGTTATTATGGATTGATCCAAAAAAATATCTTTCATATAAGTGATGTTGTTCCAAAGGTTACTGAAAAATATCAAGGATCTTTCTTGTCATCCTCCAAGAAAAAAGAGATCAGGACAGCTATTCTTTCATTTTTTGATAATGAAAAACCCTTCCTCAACCCTGACCTGAATCTTCAGGTATTATCTGAGTCGCTGGATTATCCCAAGCACCACTTAACTGAAGTGCTGAATACCGCTATCGGAAAGAATTTTTTCCAATTTGTGAATGCTTACCGTGTGGAAGCTGTGAAGGCCGCTTTGTCTAAAAAAGATAATCTGTACTCGATAGAGGCCATTGGCTATGATTGCGGATTCAGCAGTAAGTCTTCCTTTTTTACGGTCTTTAAAAAGATGACAGGCATGACACCACTCCAATACAGACAATCTCAAATTTGATAAAAAATTCACCTTTTGTCTGACTTATAGAAGTTGAACCAATGCACCCGGTTCAGCTTTTGTAATCAGAACCGAATTCGACGCTTTTTCCCTTATGTTATGTCAAACGTATTGATTTTAAAACATAAGAGATGAAGCAGTTTTTTATTCCCCTTTTGCTAATCATGCCCGGATTGGTTTTTGCCCAGGGATTGTTTGAATCTTCAGTTGAGGAGGTTCAGGAACAGTCGGAGCTAAACCTTGATTTTAACGGGTATACCAGGGGCACTGCCTGGTTGGGCTCAGAACAATATGATTATGGTTTAGCCTTTGGTGAACTCGCATTTCAGGGAAAACTGGAAAAGAACAGAACTTGGCTTTTTACAGATCTCAGGTTCAGGTCGGGATATAGATTTGAAACTTCCTTTACGGAAATGGAGATAAAAGAAGCTTATGCAGGTTTCACGGGGGAGAAAGTGGATGTCCGCCTGGGAAACCAGATCGTTTCCTGGGGACGAACAGACGGGTTTAACCCAACCAATAATATTACACCTGAAGATTACTTTTTCCTTACCCCTGATCCTGACGACCAGAAGCTTTCCAATTTTATGCTTAGGTTTAAATACCGCTTCAATGCTGTGATGGAACTGGATGTTATCGGCATTCCTTTATATCGTCCCTCCGTTTATCGGTTTGATCTTTTTGATATGGGGGAGGATGTTAGTTTTGGTGATTTTGTCACACCTGAAAGGTCTTTCAAAAATGGCTCTTTTGCAGTAAGATTTAATGTGGAATTGCCGAAATCCGGATTTTCGTTTTCCTGGTTCAGAGGATATGCGTCTATGTATGGGTTTGATGTAAGGGAGATAGACTGGAGCTCTGGAAGTCCGGTGATCACCAATGCAGGGATGCCTTATCGAAAGAATAGCCTGGGGGCTGACCTTTCTGTGCCCATCGGATCCTGGATTGCCAGGACGGAGCTGGCTTTTAATCTGGTTGAAGAAGATGAGGAACGGATATATATACCGAATTCAGATTTATCCTATGTGATCGGATTGGAACACAATTTTGGGGGATTCAACACCCTCCTTCAATATATAGGCAAATACACCTTTAATTTTTCGGACCCAAAAACTCCGGTTCTGCTCGACCCGGCTGATCCGGTTGCTCAACTGGTTTATGCCAATGAAATGATATGCCATGAATCACTGCTGTTCAACAGGCGCATTTTTTATCAGCAGGAAGAAACCAACCATGCTTTCGCACTTTCAATTTCCAGATCGTTCCGGTATGAAACGCTGCAGGCTTCCCTGTCTGCTTATTACAATTTTACTTCGGAGGAATATTTGCTTCGACCAGAGTTGGAATGGAAAATTACTGACGGACTTTCTGCCAAAATTGGTTTTTCATTAATGGATGGTCCGGAAAATTCACTTTTCAGTTATTCAGGGCCTGTCATGAGTGGCGGGTTCATTCAGCTTAAAGCTGGTTTTTAAAATGAAAACAAATGGTCAGAGATAATTTTGTCATAAAATATAAATGGTGGATCATAGCAGCGACTATTCTTGCAGGGATACTTATGTTCTTCCCATTGTTGAAAACCACCATTAATTCGGACCTGGAATCCTATTTCCCGGAAACGATGACAGCTAAGATAAATAGTCGTAAGATTGAGGCCATTTTTGGAGAGAAGGAACCGATCCTTATCGTATTAAAATCCGAAGATGTTCTGGGCGATTCGATGCTTTTGAGGGTTCGTTCCCTGAGCAGGGCATTCAACAGAATGAAAGAATTTGACAAGGTGGTTTCCCTTTTTGATGTAAAAAATATCAAGGGAGAGGGTGGTGCCATGATTGTCGACCCAGTGGTGGAAAGAATCCCGCGATCAGGGGAGCAACGGGAAAGATTAAGGGAGGAGATCAGCAACAATGAGCTGGCGTATAAACTGATTGTTTCTGAGGACTTTCGCTATACCCTTATCATGCTAAATGCGGTTGCTGAAAAAAGTGATCACGAATTGATGTTGAGTGTACAGGCAGTTTTGGATGAATTCCCCGGTTCTGAGGAACTCTCGCTTTTTGGAACGCCTTATATGCGGGATGAGGCAAATGTGAAAGTAGCCCGGGATATGCAGATTTTACTGCCGATAGGGCTCATCGTCATGTTGATCTTTCTTTGGTTATCGTTTCGCCAGAAAAGAGGAGCATTTTTACCCTTTTTTGTGGTCATCTTTTCTATAATCATATCTATGGCACTGATTCCGATCTTTGGTTGGGAGTTGAGCATCATCAGTATCATCATTCCTATAATGATGATAGCCGTGGCGAATGATTACGGAGTGCATTTCATCGCCCGGTACCAGGAAATAATTGTTGAAAACCCTGACCGGTCGATGAAGGAGGTTGTTGCGAATGTGCTGGGATACTTAAGCAGGCCGGTGATCCTGACCGGGTTGACAACCATGTTTGGAATAGCGGGGTTGATCTCACACCTGATGCTTCCTGCCAAACAGATGGGCGTGGTGTCCGCCATCGGGATTGGGTTTGCTGTTTTGTTAAGCCTGACTTTCATTCCTGCCGCATTACTTATCTTGAAAAGAGGCAAAATAAAGGTCAACGGTGTGTTTGGAAAGCAACCGCTTATAGATCGCCTTCTCCTGAATATTGGTCATTGGGTGACTAAACGCCCGAAACAGGTTTTATGGGTGTTTACAGTTTTTTTGATACTTATTACTACCGGTTTGCTGAAGTTCAGGGTTGCTGCCGATACAGATAAAATATTTCCTGCTCACCACCCCTACAGCGTTTCGCTGGAAGTGGTCAATAACCATTTTGGTGGTTCCAAAAATATTCAGGTTTTATTCGAGGGGGATATAAAGGATCCACAGGTGCTTCGCAAAATGGAAAAATACAAGGAGCAGCTCGAAAAAATGCCGGAGGTGGGGAGTGTAACCTCTATTGCTACCGTGATCAGGATCATGAGCCGGGCGTTAAATGACCCGGGAGATGAATACTATGATAAAATACCAGATTCCCGGGAAGCGGTTGCTCAATATCTCGAACTTTATTCCATGAGTGGTGATCCCGAAGATTTCGAGGATCTGGTGGATTTTGATTATACCAGTGCTGTTATGAATGTTCAATACGAGGCCAATGAGCTTAAAACTGCGAACAGAGTAACTGATGAGTTAAATGCGATGATCGCCGAGGATGAATATGCTTCCTTCATGGGTGGTTACAGCCTCATAGAAAAAGAACTTAGTGAGGCGATCTCCACCGGGCAGATCAACTCCCTGTTGTTTGCTTTTGCCGCCATCATTATTTTGCTCATGCTCATTT
>QQUB01000494.1 GCA_008501835.1 Bacteroidota bacterium | reverse complement strand
TCAGCCAACCTTAGTTTTTATCCTCATAACAACACTGTTTTTGCAGCTACTTTCAATTATGGTACCAATTTGCCGTCAGCATTGGGAGATGAGTTGCAGGAATTGCGGAGGGAGCTATTTTTGATCATGGCGGAATGAGGCAAACCTCCGAGGTTTCCTTCCCCGGTAATTTTATGCTGTACTCAGGTTCCTAACTTAAATTTTCAGAAAGTAAAACAAGAAAAGGCAAATAGGAGTTAAAAAACTGACAGTACTAAATTTCAAATGTTAAGAGCTTAACTAACTTAATTTCAAATGCAAAACCTAAAACGACGCTTTCTCAATCTTCCCGAATACCTGTTAATTGCCGCTGTTATTTTCTATTGGGTCTCTACCGCCGTGGTTATTAATCCTGTAGCCATCGGTTTGCTGGTCGTATTGATCCTGCAATTATTTTTTAAGAACCGGATTATAGGCATTGTGATTCCCGGCATACTAATCATGGCCAGCTTTTATATGTTGCTCGCGATGATGTCTGAGTTAAATGAATTCCCTGTTTTTAATGCAGATGCCCGAAAATTACTCCTTGTAGGTTTGTCCTTTTTCTTGTCCACCATACTTGTCTCGGGTGTAATGATATACAAATACGCAAGTCCCAAACCTGTGTAGTTACTCCCCGGATTGAATTAGCTTTGGGGAAGAAATTTAAAATATGACCAGCAATAAAGAATCGATTTCTATTCAACAGGCCAGAAAACTGGTGTTGTTGTCACAAAGAGTGCCACCTGTAAAACCATCAGGCAATGCAGTGGAGGCAACGCTCTTGGCTATTGAACATCTTGGTTATATCCAGATCGATACTATTTCTGTCATTCAGCGTGCTCATCACCATACACTCTGGAATCGCAATCCACGGTATAAAACTACCCATCTGGATCAATTAATAGCCGACAGGCAGGTTTTCGAATACTGGTCACATGCAGCAGCTTTTTTGCCAATGTGTGATTACCGGTACAGCTTGTATCGTAAGAATGCCATTGCTTCCGGCACGGAAAAGCATTGGTATGCCAAGGACAAAAAGCTAATGGATTACGTAATCAAGCGCATTGCAGATGAAGGTCCCTTGATGGCTAAAGATTTTGTTCATAATGGGGATAAGTTGAGAGAATGGCAGTCCAAACCTACCAAACAGGCTTTGGAAAATTTGTTCATGCAGGGAGAGTTGATGATTTCAGGCCGGAATAAATTTCATAAAGTTTATGATCTGACTGAACGGGTATTACCCCAGGGTATTGATACTTCAGTGCCTTCCAAAAAGGAGTATATCCGATTTCTGATACGACGGTATTTAAAAGCCAATGGCATTGGGCAAGCAGCTGAAATAACTTATTTATTAAAAAATATCAAACCACTGGTTGTTTCCACCATGAAAGAAATGGCTGAAAATGGAGAATTAATTCATTTGCAAGTTAATGAAATCAATTACTTTGCCCTGCCTGATTCACTGGAGTTACTGGATAAACCACTTTCCCGAAGCAAACTGAAAATCCTTTCTCCATTTGATAATCTACTGATCCAGCGTAAGCGAATGCAGGCGCTCTTTGATTTTGATTATCTGATAGAATGTTATGTGCCTGAGGCGAAGCGGAAGTATGGTTATTTCTCTTTGCCCATTTTATGGAACGGAAAACTCGTTGCCCGAATGGATTGCAAGGCTGATAGAAAAACTTCCATTTTGCATTTGCGCCATCTGGCTTTGGAACCCGGGTTGCGCAGGACCGAAGCATTTGCCGGAGCTTTGAAAAAAGAACTGGTGCCTTTTATGCAGTTTAACGGGTGTGAAAAAATTCAATTACATACAACAAGTCCGACTGGATTTAAGTCGGAATTAGAGGAGCATTTAGGCATTTAGGATGAAAAAAAATAGAATGATAAGAACATTTCCATTGTTATTGATGATCCTGTTATCGATGAGTTGTAAAGCTCAACACTCGGTTACAACCAACCAAATTGTTCAAACTAATGATTTTTATTTTGGGGTAGCCTCAGAAAACGGAGTTCTTTTGATCGATACCATTTACCGGCAGGTAAGCGTAATACACAACACAGGCAGACAAACACTTCCACCTTCCGAAACCTGGCGTACACCAACTCCCTGGGAATATTACCTGGTCCGAAATGCAGACAATCAAAAAGCAATTTTTGATAGTAACGGCAAGATGGTTTTTGACTTCATCGACTGTTTGCAGCTTCAATTGGATATACACACTAAAACAGTTGTGAAAACAGATATGTTGGAAAACCATCGTATGAGAAGCTCTTTGTACACATTTGATGGAGAATTGTTATTCGATACAACCTTTGAAAATATTGGTTATATCAATAATTCCGATTTAATAGCTTTGATTGCCGAAGATGGGGCAAATGAGGAGTACTACCTGTTTAATCCATTCACCAATAAGCAACTGGGACCATATACCCATTTCAATATTTATAATCAGGATAGTGCCCCGACATTGGGGATGAAGGAGCAAGATTTTGACGATTATAAAACCTTAAATCTGATAACGGTCCGAATCACAAAAGATAATGACTATATCTGGGGTGTTGTAGATATGGAAGGCAATGAAGTCTTGCCAATAAATTACAGGTACATCCGGATTATTGGGAATGACATTCGGGAGAGGTTTATTGGCCGGGCGGAGAAACCGGATGACGTAAAATTCCTGTTTTATGCCTATAATACTAATGATAGAAACACCATGTTGTTATTTGATAAGAATATGACTGCTTATGAATATGATCATGAATCCCGAAAAATTGAAATTATACATTAAAAACTATCAAGGCAAGAGTTGATCACGGTGATTACTCCTTACCTTGTGGCCTTTTACTATTAAAAATATTTAAGCTTTGAATAACATTGTTAAAAGATTACGCGCCATCGCTTTTGTAGAAGGGACTTCTTTGTTAGCTCTTTTGTTTATTACCATGCCATTGAAATACCTCATGGATATGCCTCAACCAAATTATGTATTGGGGATGATTCATGGTGTTTTGTTTATTGTGTATGTGGCTTTGGTCATTCAGGCCAAATACGCCTTTAACTGGAATTTGAAAACGACGTTTTTGGCACTGGCGGCATCGGTTATCCCGTTTGGCACCTTTTGGGCAGACAAGAAAATTTTTAAGTTAGCTGCCACATAAATTATCAGGTACTTGCTTCTGGGAAAAACGGCCTGATAATCTAAATACCTGTACTGAAGATGTTTTGATGAAAAACAAGGACATCATAAAGAAATATCAATTTAAAAACGGGCTGAAACTGGAATTTGAAATTCTGGATATGTCCAAAGTCTTTGAATCCTACAAAAGGGTCATGACCGTTCCGCACCGGGCGCAATTTTATCATGTGCTTTGGGTAGAAAAAGGCGAGGGAACTCACTTTGTCGATTTTCATCCGGTAACCATTGAAGATAACAGTATCATTTTTATTGCTCATAATTGTGTAAACAGGTTTGATGAGAAAGGTAGTTATTCAGGCAAGGGGCTGCTTTTTACGGATAGTTTCTTTTGTATAAACGATCAGGATGTCCAGTTTCTGCATTCCAGTATTTTATTCAGCGATTTATACGGGATTGCCAAAATAAAAATCACCCCTGACCTCAAGCAGATCTTTGATGCGATGGACATCGAATTTCAGCGGGATTACGATAATGTTCAATACAATATCCTCCAGAATTTATTGCATGTTTTCCTCCTTCAGGCGGAGCGAGCAATGAGGAAGCAGGGGTTTGAGGAATTGAAACCAAGTGCTAATCTGGATTATCTGCTTTTATTCAAAGACCTTCTGGAAGATTATTTCCACAAAGAAAAATCCGTCAAATATTATGCTTCAGAACTGACCATTTCCGAAAAGCAACTCCACAAAGCTACTACCTCAGTACTTGACAAAACCCCCAAACAGATCATCAATGAGCGAGTGCTGCTCGAAGCCAAACGTCTGCTGGTTCACAGCAATCAACCCATCAAAAGCATTGCTTACGAACTAGGTTACGACGAGCCTACCAATTTCATAAAATACTTCCGCAAATATACCGGGACCACTCCTTCGGAGTTCCGCGAGCAGTTTTAGGCTTTCTTTTCCTCCATAGCTATTTCGTGCCTCTGGCACGGGTTCGGTCTCAGCCCAGGCTGTTACCGGGATTTGGCCCCTCTGGGGCCGTTTTGTGTTGATGTGAGGTCAGGTGCATAAGATTATCGTAGGGTTTTCTATGCGGGAGAGCTATTTCGTACCTCTGGCACGGGTTTGGTCCCAGCCCTGGCTGTTACCGGGATTTGGCCCCTCTGGGGCCGTTTTTGGTTGATGTAAGGTCAGGTGCATAAGATTATCGTAGGGGTTTCTATGAGGGAGAGCTATTTCGTACCTCTGGCACGGGTTTGGTCCCAGCCCTGGCTGTTACCGGGATTTGGCCCCTCTGGGGCCGTTTTGGATTGATATTAGGTCAGGTGCATAAGATTATCGTAGGGGTTTCTATGAGGGAGAGCTATTTCGTACCTCTGGCACGGGTTTGGTCCCAGCCCTGGCTGTTACCGGGATTTGGCCCCTATGGGGCCGTTTTGTGTTGATGTAGGAACGAGAGCTGAAAATTACCGGAGATGATTGCTAAA
>QQUB01000536.1 GCA_008501835.1 Bacteroidota bacterium | reverse complement strand
CCACTGGAGCCTTAAAAATAACCGAACGTTCTTTCGGGGAAACCTCCGCAGCTTCCGGTATTAGTGATGCTTTGGAAGACCTCAGAAATTCTGTATACAGCCCTGCCGCTTCTTTGGAACGAAGAGTAGAAATAGTCGAAATACAAGTAGAAAACGATTAATTCCTCAATTCCTGCCAAAAGGAATGACTACACCGACAAGAGGTATACCCAGGATGAAAAAGTCTTCAATATCAGCAACTCTGAGGAAAGAAAAATCAATGGTGACTCCCTCGGAAATGTATCGAACTCCATAGGTAATTGCGGCAAAATAATTTTTATCGTCTTCATAATTTTCAATGGGAATAAACCAGTTCTCGGTTACTAAACCAAATTTGCGTCCGACTCGTGTCATGCCACTGACAGTTATTATGGGGCGTTTAGCCAGCTCTCCGTTAAGGAATCCATAGCCTAACCCAAGGGTTGCATTATGGTCTTTTGGACCATAGGTACCCACTCCGTAAAGAATGCCCATATTTTCTTCAAAAAAACGTGCATACAAAAGACCTCCTGCCAGGTTCACCTTTTCAGGTACAACCGGGACAGAGAATTTTGGAGTAATCAGAAAATTAAAACCATTTTCGAGTCCTACAGGCAAAAAGCCGGCACCGATGGTGATATTATCCGTAATTCCTACGTTCACTGAATTCAGGAAGATCATGAAATTTTGATAATAACCTTCCCCTTTTTCCAAACCATAGCCTGTCGGACCGTATAAATTCCGTGTGGCATTAGGATTTTCAAACCAATACTTTCCATCTTTTAGTTGGTTTGCTGAAAACCGCTTTAATTTTTTGATCTGGTTTTTTGTAATTTTTATCTCTCCGGCACTTTGGGTTTTTATGAGTAATAATTCACTTGTTTCCTCGAGAATGCTCCCTATATAGGTATTTCCGTCAAGGGTTTTTATCTGAACATATTGAATGCTGTCATTTGCAGGTGAGGTTGGTGTTTGAGCAGCAATGGAAATTGTGATTAGCGAGAAGAAAAATAGGAGATAAATTTGCTTTTTCATGCTTGTAGATTTTTCCTGAATAGATTATTTGTTAGTTTCAATTTTTTATTCAAATAACCATTGATTTTTGTCATTGGGTTTTTATGATTTTTGTTTCACTAATCTAAATGGATATACTGGGAATTTCAGCGTTCTATCATGATTCTGCCGCAGCGATCATCCGCGATGGGGAATTAATAGCTGCTGCTCAGGAGGAAAGGTTTAGCCGGGTGAAACACGATGCCCGATTCCCTCTGGAGGCCATAAAATTTTGTTTGCAGGAATCGGGTACAACCATTGATCAGCTTGAGGCAATAGTCTTTTATGATAAACCCTTACTCAAATTCGAACGTATTCTGGAAACGTATTACGCTTTTGCTCCAAAGGGAGTAGCTTCTTTCGTTTCAGGGATGCCGGTTTGGTTAAAGGAAAAACTATTTCTTAAAAATCTGATACGTGATCAATTAAAGCAAATTCAATCCTTCCGTAAAAAGGATTTCAAACTTTTGTTTTCTAATCACCATCTGTCCCATGCCGCGAGTGCCTTTTATTTATCAGCTTTTGATGAAGCTGCGGTTTTGACGATAGACGGAGTGGGAGAGTGGTCCACCGCTTCCATTTGGAAAGGACGTGGCAGCGATCTCATACCGATCAAAACGCTCAATTTTCCTCATTCTCTTGGTTTGTTGTATGCAGCCTTTACTTACTGGCTTGGATTTAAAGTTAATTCAGGAGAATACAAGGTAATGGGGTTGGCCCCTTATGGAAATTCTAAAAGAGAAAGGGTACAGAAATTTGTCCAGATAATCAAAGAGAAACTTATCAAAATATACCCGGATGGTTCGCTTTGGCTCAATCAAAACTTTTTCACCTATTCCACTAAATTAAGAATGGTTGATGACTCGAAGTGGTCTGATCTTTTTGGTATTGCCCGAAGAAAGCCGGATAGTGCATTGGAACCTGTGCATTGTGATCTGGCTTTGGCGATCCAGATGGTTACAGAAGAGGTTGTTATAAAAATGGCCCGGGAAGCCAAAAGACTTACCGGAGCTTCAAAAATATGTTTAGCGGGTGGAGTAGCATTGAATGGAGTAGCCAATGGAAAACTTTTGGAGTTGAAGGATTTTGAAGATGTTTTTATTCAGCCTGCTTCCGGAGATGCAGGAGGAGCGCCAGGAGCAGCCCTGGCAGTTTACCATCAATATTTTGGAAAAGAGCGCCTGGTGAACAAAGGAAGCCCTGACGGTATGCAAGGAACTTTGTTAGGGCCTGAATTCTCAGATTTAGAGACCCAAAAGCAATTGAGGAAGTATAATGTACATTGGGAAGAATTTAAGGATTTTGGGGAACTTTCAAGGATAACAGCCGAAAAAATACAGGCAGGAGAAGTTGTAGGGTGGTTTCAGGGTAAAATGGAGTTTGGTCCCAGGGCTTTGGGTAACAGGAGTATTTTAGGAAATCCTGCAGACCCGGAAATGCAGCAAAGATTAAATCTGAAGATAAAAAAACGGGAGAGTTTCAGGCCATTTGCTCCTTCTGTCCTTGAATCGGATGCAATGCAGTATTTTAATTGCCCGGTAAAAGCTCCTTATATGCTTCTGATTACTCAGGTTTCTGAGGAAATAAAAATTCCTTTGCCTGATGGCTTTGATCAGCTGAGTTGGCAGGAAAAACTGCATTCAAAACGATCAAAATTGCCTGCAGTAACCCATGTTGATTATTCGGCAAGGTTACAAACAGTTAGTGATAAAATCAATCCCCGGTATTGGACATTAATCAATCATTTAAAACAATTAACCGAAGTTGGTGTAGTGGTTAATACGAGCTTTAACGTAAGAGGAGAGCCCATTGTCTGTTCACCTGAGGATGCCTATAAATGTTTTATGACCACAGATATGGACTATCTTGTGATAGGCAACCTTTTGTTGGATAAACAAAAACAAGGACCTTTTTTAAAGGCGGCCACTGAGGATGCCAGAGGAAAAATCACTTTGTCCGAAAAACAAATAGGGGAATCCAGCCTGGTTATTACTGCCGGTTTCATCGGATTGTGGTTTTTATATAAAAAAGACTGGTTTTTAATAACTGGTTTTAGCCTTGCTGTTTTATCTCTGATTTCCAATGCCTTTGCCAGGATATTGGGAACTATCTGGATGTGGATAGCTCATCAGCTTGGACGAGTTATGCCTAAGCTTATTTTGGGGGTGTTTTATTTTTTGTTCCTGACTCCCCTGGCCTTAATACAAAGGGTTTTCAGAAAAGAAAACATGGACCTTTTTCCCGATGAGGAGAGGATTTCTCTTTGGAAAGATGTCGAAAAACAGGTTGAGAAAGAAGATTTTGAAAAACTGTGGTAAAAAAACGAGACCTTTACAAAACTAAAACGTCTCATAGATCAGACTTTTAAAACAAATTGTCTACATTTACGTAAAATAGAAGAATTTAATGGCAAAGTTTCAGTCCCATCATTCTAAACAGTCTGCAGCCGCTTCCGGTATGGTTGTCAAAGTGGGAATATTCGGAGCCCTGGTAGCCGGTTTGTTTTTTGTGTTTAACAAGTTTATGGGCAACCAGGAAAACGATGTGGCAGACGAATTCGCTCCTTTGGAAATGTACTATCCTCAGAGCACAAGCGGTGAAATTGTTGTACATAAAGGTTTTGCCTTGTCTTATAGTGAAGAGCATGAACAGGCTGAATGGACAGCTCATGAACTCTCCCGGGAAAATCTTGAAAAACAATGGAACAAAAGGTCTGATGCATTTCTTCCTGATAATGAAGTCAGCACGGGTTCTGCCACTCCTGATGATTATCGTGGATCAGGATATGATCGCGGTCATTTGGTGCCGGCTGCTGACCTTGCCTGGGATGCAGAAGCCATGAAAGAGACTTTCCTTTTGAGCAACATCAGCCCGCAAGCAGGTAATTTTAATAAAGGTATTTGGAGGGAACTGGAAGAATTGACCAGGAACTGGGCCAAAAAATATGGACATTTGTATGTAGTGACAGGTCCTGTATTGTCGGTGGAGCCCAAAGGCGAAATCGGAGAAAATGAAGTGTCGGTTCCAGTAGCGTTTTACAAGGTTTTGCTGGATTATAAATCTTCCAATCCGAAAAGTATCGCTTTTGTAATCCCCAATGAGGTCAGCTACGATCCGGTTTTTGATTACTGTACATCTATCGATGAGGTTGAAGAGTTAACCGGGCTGGATTTTTTTCCTGACCTGCTTGACCAGCAGAGTGAATCAATTTTGGAAGCTAATTTTAACAAGGACCTGTGGCCGTTCAATAAAAAGAAATACGAGATCAGAATAAATAGTTGGAATAAACAATAGGAAAATGTTTGAATTTCAAACCATGGAAAAAATTCTTTATCCGTAAGAATGTTTTTGACGCAAGGTTGGAGATCTGGATAATTGGATTACCGGAATAATTCCTTACCACCCATCCATTTTTCCATTTCATCCACTTTTTCTTCTGAATTTGGAATATAATTGTGGTTGTCCAAAAATTTCTGACTTAATTATTAAAATATACTCTAAATACTAACAATGGCAAGCAAAGAATCATTCATTGAAATTCTTGAATCAGGATACACGTTTAAAAACGATTTCATTACGCTTG
>QQUB01000457.1 GCA_008501835.1 Bacteroidota bacterium | reverse complement strand
ATGCTGGAAAAACTCAGACAAAGCCCGAATTTCAGCCCTCAGCCCGGAAAGAAGGACAAAGGTTTCTTTGACCGGATGAAGGATTACTTCTCTTAAGGATTAGCATATAAAGTTAAAAGCCGGAACCAATTGACTGTTGGTTCCGGCTTTTTTTACATTTCAATTTTACAGGATTATTGGACAATAACCTTTAATGAAGTAGTTTCTCCACTAACCTCATCAGTCAGGAGAACATGGTAAAGCCCTTTTGACCAGGAAGAAGTTCCAATCTCAATACTTTCTTCAGTTTGAGTAGCGACAACTTTTCGACCAAGGTTGTCAAACACTTCCACTTGATAGCTTTCTTCAGTAGTTGGAACAGAAATCAGGAAATAATCTTTTGCCGGATTCGGCGATAATTCTATTCTACTGTCTTCACTTTGTCTTGATGTTAACTGATTTTGAGTATCATAAGCAGTAGTTGAAATTGATTGAGAATAATTCGAGTTATTTCCTGTGATCTGATATTTCATAGATTCAGCAGAAATCATCACACGAGACACATCAATGTATTGTTTGCATGGTTCACTTGCCTGATCCCTTTCAGTATCATCTACAGCAGACATTTCAGCAAACATGTGCTTTATATCTCCCGTTTCTTCTTCTGTAGCAAGTTTCCCATCGAATGCTCTGTATGCGAGGGTATATTCTTCATGTGCAACAATCTCGTTGGGTGTCCCAACAGCAATTACACAGGCATTTTCAAATCCTGGCTCAGGATCACCAGGGGTTGATGGTGCTTCAGGACAATTAGTTGGCTCAGAGGAAACTTTGTCGCTTACATCCAGTGGAATATTTGGAAAGTGTCCCGTACATCCTCCTGCATTACTATTTTGAAGTAAGTGGTAACTTAATTGAGATTCAGTATCAATATCAGCATTATCTGTACCCCAATAGTTGCCCCTTGCAGACACACCAGCCTCATCACGTACATCGTAGCAAATTTCAAAAAGATTTCCTAAGTCCGGATTTTGAAAATGATTCGGTCGCAGATAGGTAATATCATTATCTCCAAGATTGTCATAAGCATCAATCTGGAGTAACACATCCTGACCTTTTATTCCAATAGTGTTGTTGAGTAAATTCGCACAATCCATTAGGACAAGCCCATAGTCAAGTCCTCTGGAAAGGGTTGCTCCTTGGGCGATGTGAATACCAATATCATTATTGGATATAGTCGCCTGATTACGTAGAAAAACATTGCTTCTATACCCGGCAGGGCAATAGATGCCTGCTCCTTCATTATTTCTGATATATCCACCACTCATGACAAACTCGGGAACGTCATAGTTTAGTTGAATTGCTCCCCAATTGTCTTCCGTTACTCCATTAGGTAAAACGAAATTCTCAACAATGGATTCTGTCATTCTAAAAGTTGCTACATTATCCAGAATCATAGCGTGCTGCTGCGGGCTTCCGCCCTGGAATACAGAGGAATTTACCCGAATACTTCCAATATCCTGAACAAACAATCCCGAACCATTATTGGTGAAAGTTGTTTTTTCGATCAGGAAAATAGGGGTAAAAATTTCATACGCCTCAATAGCTGTATCAAACCCATCAAAAATACATTCGTTAGTGGTCAATTGTGTCGCACCTCCGGTTGCAAATACTGCTATAGCATCCGCAGATCCCTGAAATTGAATTTCGGAGAAGTTAAATTGAGCACCTTGTCCCCCTTTAAGTGCAGTATTACTACCATATTGCACGATCCCATTGCGCAGGCTGATCTTACCACCATTAATGTCCAATTTAGCATTGTCAACAATTTCTATAAATCGGGTAGGGACAACGCCTGATTCCTGAGATAAATAAAAGGCTTCGGCACCTGTGAGTGTCAAAGTGTTTCCTGGCTCAAACTTAAAATATCCGTTACCAGAGAATTTGAACTCTCCTTGTACTTCCAACTCTCCAAAAATATCGATCACTGCATCACCATATACATCTGCTCCATCCCAAAGCTGGATGTTAGCTCCTGATTCGATGACAAGTTTTCCTCCTTCTTCAACGATTAGATTAGAGGAGGAATGCAGGTAAAGGAGCGCTCCTTCTTGAATATGAAGTTCAGCTCCCGACCTTACAATTACTGTACCACCATGCAAAGCTTGCAGTACGCCTCCACTTCTTACAACAGCTACGCTACCTTCGTGAATATCTAATTCAGATTGATGGTTTATCGTTACGGTTCCAGAGTTACCGATGGCTAGGGTACTATTACTGGTTGTTGCTAATATTCCTTTATTGGTAACACCCGCGGCTTCATCCCATTCTCCAATATCAACTACGCCACCATTATAAACATATAAAGTAACAGGATCTTCGGTACAAGCTTCTGACCCAAGGATTACCTGGAACTCTTCAGCAATATTTTCAGGATTGGCAGTATTGGACACAAAAGCAATTCTATCTCCGTGGGCGATCCACATTTGGCCAGAAGCACCAACTGTTAGGTTGTGATTGATTACATGACCTGAGTTTTTAACTGGCAAGCCTATTGTTCCAATAATTGCGGTGAAATAATCAAATTCTACATCCCCTTTTCCAAAGTTAAAGGTGCTGTTGAGCTGATTTACTCCATTAAGACCTTGGCCATCCAAGATTTCGGTTAATAAAACACCAGAGTTGTCATAACTGAAAGTTACGTGCCATTGATTTTCACCTTCTTCAGGAATAATAGGTGAAGCATCATCAACAGCAATGAATCTACTTGCGTCCGTTCGATTTGTATTAATAAGCTCCTCGTTGTCTTCAATATTTTCTAGTGGATCACTCAATGGCCCATCCTGGGTTTGGAATGGTCCTACTCCGATAGCACTTACTGTTGGAATAAAGCATAGTCTGGTTGAAAATATATTCAATCCAGGAGGTAAAGGATCGGGTAATTCCTGATCTTGTGTGGGAAACAGGCCACCAGGAGCTGAGTCCAAAGCTAAACATCCTGGCGGGTTAAATTCTTTTTTATAAGAATATATCATTGGGATTATTCCAAATAGAAATGATTTGAAAGATCCCTTGTAAATAGCACTTGTTTCTGCTCCTCCCATTGCATCTGGTAACCTCCATATTTTTATTCTTACTCTAATACCTAAAAGTGTGTTAAGAGGAGAACCTCCAGCATATATATCGTTAAAATTATAATATAGATTAAAAGCCTCTGACATTGAACCATCAATATCAACTAATAACTGATGTGGTGAACCAGTTTCTTTTCCAACCTGTGACCCGTTGGAAATAGCAATATGTTCGCAACTTTGTAGAGGCCCTAACCCTTTAAAGTAACTCATAAAAGTTCTGAATGGACCATTGGGAATATTGGAATTTAAATCCTTATGGTAAATAAGAAGTTGTTGAGGCGCTACAGATTCCAATCCTGAAATAAGCTGATTCAACCTGGGGAAAAAATGTTTGAGTTGCCCCCCTTCTCCTAAATGAAAGTTGGCCAGGTGATCTAAAGCATGTTGGGCCCCTAAAGGAAAATTGGCTCCACGAAGAGGAGAATCAAAACTGAAAAAGACCTTACTTTCATGATCTTCTCCTGCGATCTCCATTTCCCGGAGTGCTAGTTTTCCGCAAATACCTCCCATACTCAGACCAATGACTACATTTTTTTCTTCACTGCCGGACTCAGCCTTCCTGGCATTAATGGCATGGATAGCCCTACGAACAAAATCTCCGTTTTCGTGAAGATCGGCAACCCCTTGATCCCAGTCTATGAAAATAATGTCATAACCTGCACTTTCATAGTCGTCGATGATCGCGTTATTTGTAGGGGATCCATGAAATTCTTCTATTTCAGTAATAATATCCCCGAAAAATCGATTATTCAACCCAGGAAGTTCCATCCCATTTATGACGATCAGGGGTTTGTGAATGCTTACAGTATCCTCGCAAGACGAAAGTACGGAAACCGTACCGCCTCCGCCAGGTACTGTAATATTGAAAGTGTCCGGAAGGTTGTAGCGATCAAACATACTTTCTTCCGGTTCAATAATACTCAGCTGGCTACGGCAAGTCCGGGTAAAACCGTCGCTAAGACGTACCAGCAAAGTAATATCCTTTGTACCCACGGTGCTATAATCTACCTGTAAGGTAGTACCTGTAATCCATGACTGCAATCCATTTCCATCTCCGAAATCTATCCAGATCTTATGTACTTCACTTTCCAGGTTGGTTATCATGTCCTGGGTGAAGGAATAGGTGCCAAGAATTAACTCTTTTTTTGTCCAGGGTACTGCTGCAAAAACTTCCTGTGATTCGTAGGGAGATTCGGATGCGCCAGAGACATTGTACAATTGATTGTCCGTAATATTTATCAACCCCTCTGTCAGGGCATCTTCCCGAAAACTATCGTAACGATAGAAAAGCATTTTAAAAGGAATAGTATTTTCCTCCATTACCGGTCCCAAATGCGTTATAGGATCAGGTAATGTAAAACAGGACTAGTAGCCGCACTGTAAAGTGTCGCGTATAACAACCTGAAGGTAAGTTCATTCATCACATTGTTTTCATTTGGAGCCAAGCCGGTAAATGATTCCAACGGAGCCATAGGAACACTGTAATCATACAATAAACCTGAAGGTACTTCGCTTAGGTCAAGATTTGAGAAAACATAGTCTCTTGAATATCCCGTTGAGTCAATGTCATCCGGCACTTGAGCAGATATGGGAATAGAAAGCACCAGGAATAGGATTAAGAAAATCAGGTTTTGTTTTCGAAAGTTTAATTTGAAGGTTTTTAATAAATACATTTGAAAGGAATTTAATGGTTAAAAAAAAGCATAGCAATGGCTATCACAGCTATGCCGTGTTCGTTCAAAAAAACATGGGTTATTGGTATGTCATTCGGCTAATTAAACCGGGAATATACTCCTCCGTTCAATTGTTGTAATTGGTTAATATTGCACATCAAATCTCCCGTCTGTGATAACAACAGGGTCACAATCTTCATTAATAGCGGTAAATTCAAAAGTGCCGGAAATGATACGGTTTTCGGTATCTAGATGGATAATTTTTAACTTATCTCCAAGAGTAGTATCTAAATCAAATCTATAATCACTACAGAAAGAAATATCAAAATCTAAATATTTGGCATGGTTATAATTGAACTCACCTGTATCCCAAATGTCATTTCCACTTAAAGAAATGGATTGATAAATATCTGTGTCAGAAATTTCTTTTGTTGCGGCAATATTCAGTCCTCCAACATGAATATTGTAATACGGGTTGAGTGCACCACCTCCCATAAGATCCCAGGGTGCCTCTGGAAGCCATATTTCTCCATTCACGCGGCACCCAAAGGTGTTTTTCCCTTCAGTGGTAATAGGGGGGAGTTCGGGTATCATTTCATTTTCCTTTTCGCATTGGGAAGCCAGCAAAGGAATTAGCAAAATAAAAAGCAGGATCGGGTTCCAATTTTTTAAATATTTCATTTGAAAAGGTTTTATTATCAAAGGTGCAATAAGAGTACTCGATTAATAAGGTAAAATAGATATTTTTTTATCTAATATGAGGAACCGGGTTGATTTATGGATATTTTTTGTTATTTTTGAAAACAAATGAAAACTCCCCCCCACAATGACAAATTGGAAACCATTTGATATTTCCTTTATTCAGCAGCAAATATTTGAAGATTTAGCACAAAGATTTCCCAATAAAAAAGCATTTATAGCTGAATTAAATCGGATTCTGGGACTCAAAGAAAGTGCCATTTACAAAAAACTTCGTGGAGATTCCCAATTTACACTGAAGGATATGTTGATGTTATCCAGGCACTTGAATTTTTCTATCGATCAATGTTTTGCCAAAAAAGCATCTCCTGTGCCTTTTCAGGTAGATGCAATACGACGTCAACCCGCTTCGTATGAAGAATATCTGCAAAATATTAATCTACACTTCAAAGACCTAAAAGCTGCCGAGAATGTAACCATGTATTACGTAGCTTGCGAAATGCCTCTTTTTCACTATCTACAATTTCCTTTTTTGTTCTACTTTAAACTGTTTGTCTGGAATGAAACCAGTTGGAGATCTCGTCAAAAAAGCCGGGAATTTAGTTTCCGGGAATTCAAACAAAATAAGAAACTCGAAAAGCTCCGCATCAGTATGTTAAATGATTACTATACCCAGGACGGAGTAGAGAATTGGAATATTAGATTCATAGACATGAGTTTGGATCAATTGAAATTCTATGTCAATGCAGGACGTTTCAAAAATGAAGAAGATATTTGGGTAGTTTTTAAGGATATAGAAAAACTCAGCGCTCACTTAAAAAGGATGGCAGAGAAAGGTCGCAAATTTGTTTTGAATGATCCAGATAGTCTGATGGGGAAATTGAGAGTACAAATGAAGGAACTGGTGTCATCTACAAATGTAATTTATGTTAGTACAGACGAATATGATATTGTTTTTTCCAGTTTTGACACTCCCAATTTTATCAAAAGTACAGATCAAAGATTTTGCGACTATTCCAAAAAATGGATAGATAATGTCATTGAATACTCTGTTGATATTGGTGGGGTAGGGAAGAGGGAGAGAGATCGCCATTTTCGTATTATTGGCAAAAAAATAGAAACAGTTAAAGAGGAACTTAAGGGGATGGTCAGTTATTTGTATTAACCAATACCCCATTAAAAGTATTTGTATTCCAGTTCTTTTATGCTGTTTTAACTTTCAAAATACCTTTATTGATCCGCTTCATCAACCCCGGCCCTTCATAGATCATTCCTGAATACACCTGGATCAAATCGGCCCCGGCTTCGAGTTTTTCGAGGGCAGCTTCAGGGGAAGAGATTCCTCCAACGCCTATGATTACCATATCCGGATGACCATTTTTTCTCAGATAGCTGATTATCTCTGTGGAGTGTTCCCGCAGTGGGTCTCCACTTAACCCTCCCGCTCCAATGGAGTCGGTCGGAGTGGTAAGACCCTCCCGGCTGATGGTGGTATTGGTAGCAATAATGCCATTGATATCTGTATCTTTTACGATTTCGAGAATGTCGTCGAGTTGTTCGTTAGTCAGATCAGGTGCAATTTTAAGCAGGATGGGTTTCGGTGCTTCTTTAGCTTTGTTCAGATTTTGAAGCGTGTTTAACAATTTTGTCAGCGGTTCTTTTTCCTGTAATTCTCTTAATCCCGGAGTATTGGGTGAGCTGACATTTACTACGAAGTAGTCGACCAGTGGAAACAGTGCCTCAAAGCAAATTTCGTAGTCCTTCTGAGCTTCTTCATTAGGAGTAACCTTGTTTTTCCCGATATTTCCGCCCACGATAACTTTACCGCTATCATGATTTTTGAGCCTCTCCACCATGGCTTCCACCCCTTCGTTGTTGAATCCCATCCGATTGATCAAACCTCGGTCAGCAGGCAGGCGAAATAAGCGTGGTTGCGGGTTTCCAGGTTGCGGTTTCGGCGTTACCGTACCGATTTCTACAAAACCAAAACCCATATGGGGTAGGAGATCGATGTATTTTCCGTCCTTGTCAAAACCGGCTGCCAGGCCAACGGGATTGGGAAAGGTCAGCCCCATGATGGTTCGTTCAAGATTTTTGTGATTGAAAGTATAACTGCTTTGAAGGATAGAACTAACGATCGGGATATTGAGCCCGAATCGGAATAATTTTAGTGTCAGTTTATGAGCCCTTTCAGGAGAAAGCAGGAAGAGTAGTGGTTTGACGAATTGTTTGTACATGAGAGGGTTTTAAAGGACAAAAGGACCAAAGTTCTTAAGGTTAGAAGGACAAGTTAAATGAAGTGAAAACCCATTTGTCCTTTTGCCACAGATTCCTTATGTCCTTGATGCTGTCCTTGCATCAAATAAAAAGGGCTGGAAAGCAATTGTGCTATCCAGCCAAAATCATAATCCCAAAAACTAAATTTATGCTAAAGCCCTAAAGGGCTGTTACATACAAATTTTAAGCTTCGTTTTCCTGAATAAGTAACTGGAAACCGTTGCCGTGAATATTGACAATTTCAATATTTTCATCTGCCTTGAGGTACTTCCGCAACTTGGTTACGAAGACATCCATACTACGGGCAGTGAAATAATTATCTTCCCCCCAGATCTTGGTCAAAGCTTCCGAACGGGGGAGTATGTCGTTTGCATACATTGCAAACATACGCAAAAGTTGGGCTTCTTTGGGTGAAAGTTTCTCTTTTTCTTCGTTTTCACCGCCCAAATTATAGGTCAAAATACGCAATGGATAGTTAAAATGATATTTTCCAATCGTAAATTCCTTGATTTCTTCTCTGGGGTCAGGTTTAGTCTGACTGCGTTTCAGGATAGCCTGAATACGAAGTAATAATTCTTCAGAATTAAAGGGTTTTGATATATAATCATCTGCTCCGATCTTAAATCCCTGCAGTACGTCATCTTTCATGGTTTTAGCCGTCAAAAAGATAATGGGTGTCTCCGTATCTTTTTCACGAATTTCTCTGGCAAGTGTGAAGCCATCTTTCTTGGGCATCATCACATCAAAAATACACAAATCGTATTCCCCCCGGTTAAAAAATTCATAGCCTTGAACACCGTCAATAGCCAAGGTTACATCGTAATCGTGCATCTCAAGGTATGATTTGAGAACATCTCCAAAATTTTGGTCATCTTCCACTAACAGAATTCTGTTATTCGTCATAAGTTTAGTTTTTTCGGTCTCCATGCTTTAGGAGCAATTAACTGGATGTTGGTTTCCTAGCAACATCATCCTAAATGTTTTGTTTATATTTCATAAGGGAAAACGAGAATAAAGCTACTTCCATTGCCCAATTCGCTTTTTACATCAATATGCCCTTTGTGTGCCGTCATGATGGCTTTGACGTAACTAAGCCCAAGTCCAAACCCTTTAATGTCATGAAGGTTGCCGGTGTGAACCCGGTAGAACTTGTCAAAAATGTGCTTTCGAGCTTCTTTATCCATTCCTACGCCCTTGTCACTTATAATAACTTCAACACCGTTGGCAACATTGCGTGTTGATATAGAAATTTCTGGTTTTTCCGGAGAATACTTGTTGGCATTATCCAAAAGATTATTGATAACATTCGAAATATGCGTATAATCTCCCTTGATCATCGAATTATCAGCGTTCAGGTCCATACTGACCGTTCCGCTTTTCTTTTCGACCTGCAATGTAATGTTTTCTACCGCAGTTTTTATCACTTCAGACAAATCAACATCCGCAAGTTTCAAAGAAAATTCCTCTTTGTCAATGACCGCCATTTGCAATACCTTCTCCACCTGGCTGTTCATGCGTTTATTTTCCTGCTTGATGATGTTGGCAAACCTCGATACTTTTTCAGCCTGGTTCACAATCCTTGGACTGGTGATGGAATCAGCCGCTAATGAAATCGTTGCAATGGGGGTTTTGAATTCGTGGGTCATATTATTGATAAAGTCCGTTTTCATTTCAGAGATCTTCTTCTGTCTGAAGATCACATTTACCGTATAGGCAAAACAGAGTAAAATGATAGTCGTGAAAGAGGCAATACCCAGCAAATTACCCCACATAGAACTCCACACGACCCTGGTTTTATCCGGGAAATACATCATCAGCATTCCCGATGACCCTTTTTTGTCAGGATACAGAAACACCTTGTATTTGGTAGCATTGATGTTGTTGAGCACCTCTGTGGAAACGTTCATGGATTCATTCATGGTGAATTTATCATCCATAATGATGAACTTACCTTCCTTCTTAGCATAAACCCCGTAATGGTAATTCGTTTTTACACCATTATTGTTCAATTGTCGCTGAATGGTTTCCTTGAGGTAATCGATATTAATACGGTCTTTAAGTGGAAGCTGCGCCAGACTGTTGGAGTTGAGGTAAGCCATCCTCATCTGGTTGTTATTGTTGATTTCTTTTTTGCAATTGTTACAAATGGGCTCGGTCGCTGTGAATTGAGCTCTTAACTGATCCAGTAAAATAGTTTCACCATTGGTTTTATCCTTTGCATAGGATAACCCGATATTGATCTCTTTTATATTTCCGGGAGCAGGAATATTTCCTCTGCGAATATTGGCATAACCGTTTTCATAATGGAGAAAAGCCTGGCGGTCTTCCTCTTCTTCCAGGTTCCTGACCACGGCGTTTAGTGAGGTGAATACGTTGGCATCAAACTTTTCTTCATTGACAAGGATAGAGGTACGAATCAGGTTCATCTGTAACCATACTACCCCGACTACGGCCATGGTCATCAATCCTATTATGGTCCAAATTACCTTTTTACTCATCGATTTTATTGCTGTTATGGTTTAATTGTATTGCAAAAATAGGGATATTCGGATAGTGTGTGGACACTTTAACAGACCTTTAACGGGCGATCCAAAAACAGGGGCCCAGGTTTAATTTTCTTTTTCAGGGTCCTAATAATTTAATGCTAAAAGACTCTTTTGGGTTTAAAAGGGTAAAGAATCTCTTTTTTATCAAAATTAATTAATAGGACTAAATTGTCCGTAATTCAAAAAAGGACAATTTTGTCTTGATTTTTTTATTTGTTTTTTTGTTTGATACAATCATAAATATTTCACTAATATTAATTAATTTGAAATTATAATTGGCTATGGTGATAATAGTCATAGGTTCGAAATGACTTTTGTTACCATCTCAGGGGGCATCATGGTTTAATTTTGTTGGGTACGGTCATAGTATAAATAATTGGCACCCAAACCAACAAAATCCTTCAACACGATTAACTAATTTAAACTAACCATAATGCTTTCAAAAAAACAAGCCAAGATCTTTTTTCTCGGAGGAACGGTGTTGTTCTTCCTGATTTTTGTCGCGATGTCCTTTCATTCCCTTACGGTAGGAATTCCGCAAAACACCAATGCCGATCAATTGAGTGATCAGGTAAAGCAAGGAAAGCTGCTTTGGGATAAAAACAATTGTATGGGGTGTCATACAATCATGGGAGAAGGAGCCTATTATGCTCCGGAACTCACCAGAGTTTATTCCAGGAAAGGCGCTGATTATATCCGAACTGTGCTGAATGCTCCTGAAGGGTGGGGACCACGTGGCAGAATGATGGTCAAATATGAATTTTCTGAGGAGGAGGTTGATGCCATCATCGCCTTTTTTGAGTGGATGGATAATGCCCACTTGAATGGATTCCCACCTGAACCCAGTCTTGAAAAATAACAGACTGGACTTTCCTAATTTTTTTATCAGCACAGGTTAGTGATTCCGGATGAAATGAACACCGGGAACTCAAGCCTTTAAGAATTAAATGTTTGCATCATGAAATTTACTTCTCAAAAAATAGCGTATCATTTCTTTGCTCTGAGCATGTTATTGCTCGTTCTACAAATAGTCTATGGTTTTATCATGGGGTTTGCTCATATGGGGTTCGATGGATTACACGAATGGATCCCGTTTAATGCAGCAACAGCAACCCACAAAAACCTTTTGGTTGTGTGGATTTTATCTGGATTTATGGGGGCTGCTTATTATATCATCCCCGATGAATCGGATAATGAATTATTCTCAGTCCCTCTTGCGAAGCTGCAATTTTGGAGCCTCGCGGTAGTTGGGGTAATCGCAGTGGCCGGATTCCACGTAGGTTGGTGGGAAGGACGTAAGTTCCTGGAAATTCCAAGACCGCTAGATTGGCTGGTAGCCTTAAATGTTATTTTATTCCTGGTCATCATTCTCATGACCCTTTTAAAAGGAAAGAAACAAACCACAACAGCCTGGGTGCTGACAATGGGTCTGGTGTTTGCAGCTCTTCTGTATTTGCCGGGCATGATTTATTTTGATAACCTTTCAGTAGATTCCTTTATGCGTTGGTGGGTTGTTCACCTCTGGGTTGAAGGTGTTTGGGAATTGATCATGGGGGGTATTCTTTCCTACCTGCTCATCAAACTTACCGGTGTTGATAGAGAGGTGATCGAAAAGTGGCTCTACGTCATTGTTGGATTGACCTTCCTTTCAGGTATTTTGGGTACCGGTCACCACTATTATTATACCGGTGGACCTGATTACTGGTTGATGGTAGGAGGTATATTCTCAGCACTCGAGCCTTTGGCATTCCTGGGGATGACCATTTTTGCTGTTCAGATGTACCGTAAGGGTAATAAAAGACACCCAAACAAACTGGCTATATACTGGACGTTAAGTACGGCTATAGTTTCCTTCCTGGGGGCAGGGCTGCTAGGACTTGCACATACTTTACCGGGAGTTAATCTTTACACACACGGAACCCTGATTACAGCCATGCACGGGCACCTTGCATTCTGGGGAGCCTATGCTTCTCTGGTGCTCGCCATTATAGCATATTCAATGCCGTTGATGACAGGCAGAAAATTACATGATAACAGGACTGGACACCTGGCCTTCTGGATGTCGAATATTGGCATGGTGGGAATGACGATGGCTTTTGCAGCTGCAGGAGTGGCTCAGGTTTATTTGGAGCGGATTGCAGGGTACGACTTTATGGTAGCGGCCAAAGAAACTCAGGCACACTTTTTTGTATTGATTATTGCAGCTACAGTGTTTACCATCGGTGTCCTGATGTTCATCAGCAATTTTGTGAAATTTGGTAAACCGGTTGATGAAGCATTACAGCCGGAAGCTGAATTTGAAGCGATACAAGGATAGACAACATATTAATAACTAACCATACTTCATGAATGGCTGAGCTGACTCGTCCCCCTTTTTTACAGTAATATTTTGGGTTGGCTTAGCCATCTTTTTTAAACCAGTAAAAATGGTAATGCAAAACATTCCTTTTTATAAAGCCATCGGGAAAGAGGAAGAGGTGTTTGAACATGCCTATCAGAATAAACTGCCCTTACTCCTCAAAGGGCCAACCGGAACCGGAAAATCCAGATTTGTGGAATATATGGCTCATAAACTTAAAAAGCCTCTGATAACTGTTGCCTGTCATGAAGAAACTTCCGCCACCGATTTACTTGGCAGATATATCATTCAGGGTGCAGAAACGGTCTGGAAGGATGGGCCCTTGACGAGAGCAGTGAAAGAAGGTGCCATCATTTATATGGATGAAATTGCTGAAGCCCGGCCTGATGTCATTGTGGCTATTCACCCACTGACAGATTTCCGTAGAGTGATATATCTGGATAAGTTGGGAATTGAGGTGGAAGCTAATGACGATTTTATGTTTGTGGCTTCTTTTAATCCCGGATACCAAAAAGGGTTTAAAGAGTTAAAGCCTTCAACCCGTCAGCGATTTGTCTCACTAACCTTTGATTATCCTGAACCAAAATTAGAAGCGGAAATAATTGTTGCTGAAAGTGGTGTGGAAAAGGCAGTGGCAGAGCGGTTGGTCAAAATTGCTGTCAAGATTCGTAATCTTACAGAACTTGGTCTGGCAGAAACCGTATCTACCAGATTGTTGGTGGATGCTGGTAAACTTATTCAATCCGGTTTGCCGAAAAGGCTATCGGTTGAAGTGGCGGTTATTGAACCATTAACAGATGATCCAGACGCCCTGGAAGCTATGAAGGATATGGCAACGCTGATGATTTAATTTAACGGTTTACGGTTTACGGTCTACGGTGGACGGTTTGGGGATTAGATGAAAGAATAATAATGTACCTCGCTGGCGGGGTCGGATCAATGGAGGAAAGGTGACTTTTCTCTTGCTGATCCGGGGGTGGATTCCCTGCTGGAAGAGATTCCACCCGATTTTAAGTCAAAAAGTTTACACTTTCCAACATAAAACCGATCCCGCCAGCGAGGTATATTAAAGGTTAAACCAAAAAAATGCTAAAAGTACCTTTTACAGCCACAAGCAACAAGCATGGAATTTGATCAGCTGATATTTAAAAAAGTACTCAATTACCTTAAAAGAAGGAAAAAAGGTGATCCTGAAATTCTGGCCCGGACAGTTTATTTAAAAGATCTTTCTGGTAAACTGACCCTGATTGCGCGTGCCCTCACAGGAGATCCTATTGATATCGTAGCTTCTGAAAGGGAAGGCGGGTGGAAGGATAATGTATTCTTTCTTCCCGAGAAGATGTCAGCTTATGAATCCTTGGATGCCAACGCCGCTTTGTACACCTATCGGATTTTTTATTTATCGGTACAAAAAATGCTTGGCCTGAACTGGAATGTAGAAAATAATAGTTCCCTGGATAACTCCAGGAAACAGGCGTTGAATACTGCACCTGAAGTTTTGGATGCCATGATTGCTGAATTTCCAGGCCTGGAAGAGATACATGCTCAATTGAAGGCGAACCTCCCAAATGCAGAAGGATCGGAGGAGCCGGACCTGAGTTGGTTGTATGGACGCTGGATGGTTAATACTCCTGGTTTCGGAGAGCCGGATACCCTGAATAACATTTCTAAAAAAGCCAGGAAAGCCAGCGAGAATAAAATAACGACTTCCTTAAAAGCCAAACAGGCAGATGAAATTGAAGTCATCCAGGTGGATAAAAAGGCTCAGGAGGATTACATGCTGACCCATAACTTCGAAAAGGTGGAAACCATTGATGAGTTTAACGGGACCTGGCGTGATTTTGATGGGGATGACAATCTCAAAGAAGAGGCTGATGCTCTTGAGGAGTTTAACCTGAGTAAAGTGGTCCGGGTGGATGACCCTGTCCATTCTGTTTACCAGGCTGAATTTGTAGGCAACGCAACTATTGCAGAAAGTAAGGAGCAGGAAGCTAAAACATATCATTATTCTTACCCTGAGTGGGATTTCAAACAACGAGTCTATAAACCTGATTTTTGCAAGGTTTTTCACAAGAAATTATTAAAGACCAACGCGGATTATTATCTCAAAACCCTGGAACATAACAGGGCAGTGTTGCTGAAGTTGAAGAAAATTTTTGCGAGGCTAAATAGTGACAGGGAACTTATACGCCGACTCCCGGACGGAGAGGCCATCGATATTGATAGCGTTACGGATATGTATGCAGATATTGCATCCGGGCATACGCCTGACGAACGACTGTATATGTCCAAACGAAAACGAAGAAAGGAACTTTCCATTTTGTTTTTGCTGGATCTGAGTTTGTCCAGCGATGGTTATGCTAAGGGCAACCGTATCATAGATGTGGAAAAACAAGTCTCTATTTTGTTCGGAGAAACCCTCAACGAAAACATGGTGGATTTTCAGATCGACGGATTCTATTCTAAAACGAGGAACAATACATCCTACATCACCTTGAAATCTTTTGATGAATCCTGGAATAAGGCCAAAATGCGGATCGGAGCAATTCAACCAAGTGGTTATACTAGAATTGGTCCGGCACTTAGACATGCAACCACACTGCTTCGCAAGCGGCCGATGAGAAAAAAGTGGCTCATTTTACTTTCTGACGGTAAGCCGAATGATTATGATCGGTATGAGGGGAAATATGGCATCCAGGATATCAAACAGGCCCTGAGAGAAATGAGTGTGGAAGGAATCAGTAACTTTGCATTGGCTATTGAAGAACAGGCAAAATACTACCTGCCTCAGATGTTCGGCCAAAATCATTACAATATTCTGTCCAGTCCGGTGGAAATGATCGATTCCCTGGCCAAATTATATAAACGAATTGAACACGGTTGATGTGTACTCAAATATGAATTACGATTTATAAACAATGGAGTTATCTTTTAATAAAAAACCTCACCTTCCCTTTAAACCTGAAGCGGAAAAACTTCCCGAAGGACACCCGTTAAAAGTCTATTATCAGGAAGCTGAACTGATCGAAATGTTGCTGGTGGAATTAAATGCTGTTGATCCTGAAAAGGATTTTCAGAAGTATTACAATATTTTTAACCAGTTGACGACTATAGAAAAGCGTTTTGTAAGAAAGGAAAATCAGTTATTTCCGTATATGGAAAAATATGGTGAAACTGGTCAGACGCGCGGGATGTGGTCCTTCCATGATACGTTGCGAGAACAAATGAGACTTCTCCAGGGACATAATGAAAACAGGGATTTTGAAAAAATATCCCAGGATGTTGGATATCTGATCGAAGGCTTACAACGGTTGCTCAATGTGGAAGACACCCGTTTATTTCCCAAAGCTATGGACTTGCTGAAAGAAAATGACTGGAGAGCATTTTATGAAGGCGATGAAGAAATAGGGTGGATGTTGAAGGAGAAACCCAAAGGACTTAAGGGATCCGTTCATGGGGATTATCTGCATCCCTCTGAGGATTTCACCGAAAGGGAATTATCCTTTTCCCTGGAAAATACCTTCCATTACGACGAGGGGTATATGACACCCGAACAGGTCAATCTGTTATTGAAATTCCTGCCCGTTGATATCACTTATGTTGATGAAAATGACAAAGTGATTTTTTACAATAGGGGAGAGGACAGGGTATTCCCCAGAAGTAAAGGTATCATAGGGCGAGAGGTCCGTTTTTGTCACCCACCCAAAAGTGTGCATATGGTGCTCAGGATTGTCGATGAATTCAGAGCAGGAACCAAGGATACAGCCGAATTTTGGATCAACTTTAAGGGCAGAATGATCCATATCAGATATTTCGCTATCAGAGACAAACAGCAAAACTACAAAGGGGTGATCGAGATGTCCCAGGATGTGACAGGTATTCGTTCCCTGGAAGGAGAAAAAAGGTTGCTGGACTGGGATTGATTGCAGCTAAAAGCATAAACACAGAAACTCCCAAACATGAACATTGATAATAAAAACATATACTACCCGCCGGCAGGTATTCTGCTTTGGATCATCATTTTCGTTGAATTGCTAACCTTTACCATCGGAATCGGAGTGTTCCTGTATCAAAGGTCCCAGGACCCGGCGAGCTTTTCAGAATCGGCTGCGATGCTTAATGAAACCTTTGGTGTGATCAATACATTGGTACTCATCACAGGAGGTTTTATGATGGCCACCTCTTTACACCAGCTTAAGTCGGGAAATAACCGTAAGAGTTTGATCTGGATACGTGGTGCAAGTCTGATGGGAGTTTTGTTTCTCGTGATTAAGGGGTATGAGTATTATGAAAAAATGGTGAAGGGACTTACTATTGATTACGACAGTTTTTATTCTTTTTACTGGTTGCTTACCGGGTTTCATTTTATCCATGTATTGGTCGGGGTAGTTATTTTGGTGATTCTGGCACGAGGAATAAGGAAGGGAGACTATTCTAAATCGGAATATCTCGATGTAGAGTCAGGTGGTGCCTTTTGGCATATGTGTGATTTGATATGGCTGTTTTTATTTCCAGTGATGTATTTGATGGGATAAAAATGATTATCTGTTTTTTTAGTTTAATAATTTCTCCATGAACAATAAAGATTTAGCTGTTTGGGTGGTATTGATCAGTTTGACGTTAATTGGGTTTTTTTCCGCTGAATCCTCTCTGGGGAAAAATGTTATAGTGCCAGTGTTATTGCTTTTAACCGGCATTAAATTTCTGGGTGTAGGTTTTCAGTTTATGGAGTTAAAAAAGGCTCATGCTTTTTGGCAATGGGGTTTTGTTGCAGTGTTCTTTTTATTTTCCTGTTTAGTTTGGTTTTTGGTATAAAAAAACCCGAACCCTGTGAATACAAGGTCCGGGATTTTATCAGGATTAACTTAACCTTTTAAAGTTAATCCCAAGAATTTATTCATACTTGTTTAATCGACTACAATGAACTTACCGTTCAATCTTCCTGTATCTGTCAGAAGGTGAACCATGTAAACTCCTGAGCCGAAGTTGCTCGCATCAATAGTGGTTTTAACGTTTCCTTTCAATGCGTTCAGTTGCTGTTGGCTTACTACTTTACCATTGAGGTCGGTAACCATCAATTGTACAGTAGCATCCTGAGTAAGCTGGAAAGAAACTGTCAGCTGGTCACGAGTTGGATTCGGGAAGAGGTTCAGATCAACCATTGGCTCTTCGATAGCATCAACTGGTTTGACATCTTCCGGAGTTCCTGCACCAGGTCCTGAAAGGTTAGTTGCTCCAGTAGTACAACCTGAAATCTCTACATCGTCGATGTAAATCCAGTCAGAATTTCCTGAAGCATCACAACGGAACCTCAACCTGGTATTTGATGTAAATGGTCCAGGAATAACAACTGCATCGTAATAACGCTGATCGTTTACGAATTCATCATTTAAGTTCCATTCTTCAACAGTAGTATAGGAAGCTCCTCCGTTAGTAGAGATTTGGAGCCAGAAATCCTCATTGGAATTATCCATGCTTCTTGGATAGTAGGAGAAGTCAACGGTTAATTCCTCATATGCAGTAAGATTCAAATTGTCTGTAGTCATAGTAGACGTAGACGTATTATCTCTAAGTCTTACCGGACGACCGGTTCCTCCAACAGCATAAGGAGCATCGTTAGCACTTCTGCGGCAATCAGAACCTCCGTCATTCCAGATTCCCCATGAACTGTTAAAATTATTGAAGTCGATCACCACGTAGGTACAACCGCCGCCACCACATGGGGCACATAATGCACCGCCACAATCTACGTCGGTTTCGTCACCGTTCAGAACACCATCAGTACAGGTTTCACATGATCCGTCATCCTGGTTGGCAATCGGATCGTAGTTGTGAGCATTTGGATCCGTA
>QQUB01000076.1 GCA_008501835.1 Bacteroidota bacterium | reverse complement strand
TGAGCAAGGGCTGGTATTTACAGACAAGGCTTTTGACGGAAATGAATACACCATCAAAGGCTGGGATTATGGTTGGTGGGAAACAGTTGAAAGCTTCAAACTTGAACTTGTCAACCTGAGTAAGGATGGATATCTGTATCTCCGGTCACTTGAGGATTATTACAATTCCGAGGGAAATCCTTTTGCTCAGCCGGCAACGGTTTACAGCAATATCGAAAACGGATATGGGATTTTTGCTTTAGGCGCTGCTGAGGTTATCGAAATACCAAGGTAATTACCTTCAATAAAATAGAAAACCCGAATGGCCGGCCGGCCATTCGGGTTTATCAATTCTCACAGTATATCACCTACTCCTCCTCATTAAATTTTATGGAAAGAGAATTGACACAATGACGGGTATTTTTTGGTGTAAACCTTTCACCAATGAATACATGGCCAAGGTGTCCTCCACAATTGTTGCAAATGATTTCTGTGCGCCTTCCATCAGCATCGGTAACGCGTTTTACCGCACCTTCAACCTCATCATCAAAGGAGGGCCAGCCACAACCCGAATCAAATTTATCCGAAGATCTGTACAATGGTGCATCACACCTTCTGCAAGTATAAGTTCCCTTGCCTTTATGATTCCAGTATTCTCCGGTAAAGGGCATTTCTGTGCCTTTGTCAATGATAACCCAGGCCTCCTTGTCGGTCAAAGAGTTATATTGTTCTGGTTTCTTCGGCTCCATCGTCTTATTCAATATTATTTGCTCTCAAAATTTTAATGGCTTCCTCTACTCTGTCCGGCAAAACATATAGATTGGCTTCTCCAAGTGGCTGGAGAATAGAATCAGGTTTTTCCAGAATGTGGCTCTCTACATTATTTTGTTTCAAAACATCCTCAGCCAACTTGACTTCAAGCAATTGAGGGGAAGAAAAAATTTTTACCCAGCCTTCTTTCATTTGTGATTAAGTTTATATTTACAATCAGGTTTCATAACACTTGTAATATATAAAATGTTTACATAACAAACAATAGGTAAACACTCAAGTTTTGGGAAACTTGAGAAAATTTCAAATAACAAATTTCAAACTCCAAAAAGGAATTCCTTACTTCAGGTTGCGGGTTCCAGGTAACGGATTTCAGGTTGAAAAATTTAGCAAAAAACACCTATTTCCTTTAAGGGTTACATGCTGAAACACCAAAAAGTCAATGGCAATAATCGAACTCGTAACCCGTAACCCGTAACCCGTAACCCGTAACCTGGAATCCGCAACCTAGCTTAATTGTTACATCAAAAGAATAAACTTCCAATAACATGCGACTTTTCGGACTAATCGGTTATCCACTTTCACATTCTTTTTCCAAAAAATATTTCACTGAAAAATTTGAAAAGGAAGGGATTCTGAACTGCAGGTATGAATTATTCCCTTTGGAATCTATAGAAAAGTTTCCCGAACTTGTGAAAATACAACCTGATCTTGCCGGGTTAAATGTAACCATTCCATACAAAGAACTTGTGATTCCATTTCTGGATGAACTGGATGAAGCTGCCGAGGCCGTTGGAGCCGTAAATACCATTCGGAAAAAAGATGGAAAACTCAAAGGTTTCAACACGGACATCTATGGTTTTGAACAATCCCTGGTTAATCTTTTGGATACCAGAGATCATAAACCGGAAAAAGCATTGGTGCTCGGGACAGGCGGAGCAGCAAAAGCTGTTATTTACGTGTTAAAAAAATTAAATATAGACAGTCACACCGTCTCGAGGCACGCAGGCAAAGGATATTTCACTTATGACGATCTTAACGATCATATAATTGGAGAGCACAGGCTAATAATTAACACAACTCCCTTGGGAATGTCGCCAAATATTAATAATTTGCCATTAATTCCATACCCATCTTTAGGACCAGAACATTTTCTATTTGACCTCGTATATAATCCTGCTATTACCGCTTTTCTCGCAAAAGGAAAAAATGCGGGTGCGGCTATTTCCAATGGCTTGGAGATGTTATATTTGCAGGCAGAAAAAGCATGGGATATCTGGAATCCCTAACCAATAACACCAAAGGGTTATTCAAAGGAATAATACCTTAATAAAATTCAACAGATGGATACATTAGGTAAACCTGTACAACAAAATCTGGACAAGTACAAAAAACTTGCTGAAGAAGTATTCGGAACCAAAGAGGTTGCCGTTGATTTTTCCAATACCGAAATTGCCTATGCTCATAAAGATGATAAGGCACTAAAAAAAATGTTATGGCTTTTCGGACTAATGAATAAACACTGGCTGGTGGGTTTAGGTGCTAAAATTGGTGTGCCTGCCATTAAAATGCACCTTCCGTTTGTCAAGTCCATTGTTAAGAATACGGTATTTGAGCATTTTTGTGGCGGCGTCTCATTACTGGAGACCACAAAAACTATCGATGAACTCCATAAAAGTAATGTTTATACCATTTTGGATTATGGAGCCGAAGGCAAGGAAACTGAAGCTGATTTCAACAAAACAATGAATGAAACGATCCGTGCCATTCAGTTTGCTTCCAAAAACCACAAAGTGCCTGTAGTGAGTTCAAAAATTACCGGACTCGCGCGTTTTGATCTCCTGGCTTCCATTCAGGCAGGAGTTCCTCTGACAAAAGAAACAAAAAGAGAATACCGCAATATCCTCAAACGCCTTGACGCCATTTGCCATGTGGCTTCCCAAAGCGATACAGCCATTTATTTTGATGCGGAAGAAACCTGGATACAAGGAACGCTTGATCACCTTGTAGAAATCATGATGCGCCGTTACAATAAGGAGAAGGTCGTTGTTTCCACAACTATACAGTTGTATCGCACAGAAGGGCTGCAATTGTTGATGGATTCTCACGATTTGGCGATAAAACACAATTACCTGCTTGGGGCCAAACTCGTACGCGGCGCCTACATGGATAAGGAAAGGAACAGAGCACAGGAAAATGGTTACCCCTCTCCTATTCATCCGAACAAAGATGCCACGGATGATGCATACAATTCTGCCTTGAGATTCTGTATCGAAAACCACGAGCGAATTGCCCTGTGTAATGCCACACATAATGCCGAAAGCAATTACCTGATGGCCAAATTGATCCACGAAAAGGGTTTACCTAAGGATCATCCTCATTTACAATTTAGTCAACTGCTGGGTATGAGCGACAACCAGACTTTCAACCTTGCCAAAGCGGGATATTACGTTACCAAGTACGTTCCTTACGGTCCTGTTGAAGATGTCGTTCCTTACCTCATCAGACGAGCTGAGGAAAACTCTTCTGTAACCGGAGATATGAGCCGTGAATACCAGATGGTACTGGCTGAAGTGAAAAGGAGAAAAATTTAACGAGAAAATTCTTAATAAAAATATATCCTGTCAAATTTGGGGGTGGAGTCCGTCTTGGGATGGAGTCCACCCCTGTTTCTTTTTCGCAAAAACTGAAAAGGAACCGCAGAATTTCGAATATGCCTCCTGCGTCTGCGGACGAGGTTGGAAATTCTGCGGTTCTCTTAGAGTTACCCCAACATATCAATCAGTTTGTTCAAATCGACATGCTGCTTGATGAGTTCTACTGCACGATCGGACTTCCACGGTGTACGGATGTTGATCTTTACCTCAATTCTGTTAATTTTGATAACGACCCCGAGCGTGTCCAATTTGGTGGTAATAACGGGAATGCCAAGGCTTTCGATGTATTCTGCTTCTTTGAAAAACAATTTATAATACTTTTCAACTGCGTCAGCATCTTCACCCGTTAGGATTATTCCTGAGATAGGCAGTTCTTTAATATTTTTCTGGCTGGCCACTTCTTTGATCTGGTTAATGGCCTTGTCAATTCGTTTTATGCTGGATAGCAGTAAAATATTGGCGAAGTGATCTATTTTATCCGTTTCTATGAGAGAAGCAGGCAATATTTCCTCTACCCGGTTATTCAAATTATCCTCATTAAAAAGGACTTTACCATCCACAACCCTTCTGATAGTTGCCATAATCGGGTACATCAGGGTCTTGTCGTATGGCAAAACCCCCAGTAGGTTCAATCCCATTTTATCCAGGCCCATGCCAACGTAATGTTTGACCATGTCCATTTTTTCAGGAATTACCTTATTGACGATAACCCCCAGGATCTCAACATTTTTCTCCCGAAAGAGGGAAAGGCTCATGTTTAACTTATCGAGGGTATTGCCTACACCGCCCTGGACCACCATGACTACCGGTGCATCCAGTAATTTTGCTACATCTGCATTTGAAAGCCCTACCACACTGCCAACCCCCGGGTGTCCTGTACCTTCATAAACGATGATTTCATGTCCCTGACAAAGGATTTCGCTGGCTTTTAAAATACGTTCCCTAAAGGGAAAAGCCTCAGGATTATCAAGGAATTCGGTAGTTGCTCCTTTCCCTAAAATTACGGGACTGTGAATATCCGGATCTAAGGTAAACCCACTTACTTTGGAAAATAGTAAAGCATCTTTATCGGCCCGGAGATCACCAAGATCTACGAATTTTTGTCCGACAGGCTTACAATAAGCGACGCTATGACCAGCATCCTTTAAAGCTCTGACCAATCCCAGTGTTGAAGTAGTCTTGCCGATGTGCTGACTGGTAGCGGCGACATATACTTTTTTACAAGGCATGAGGTGGTGTTTTTTTTCTCAGAATTATGGGTGAAGGGTAAATGTACAAAA
>QQUB01000429.1 GCA_008501835.1 Bacteroidota bacterium | reverse complement strand
CGTTTCATCGATAACCCAGCCGTCCAGCGCCCATTCGAGGGTGTAAGCCTCTGGAGCCATCAAACCGTTGGTCCATAAAAGTGGATGAGCGCCAGCGGCGCGTATATGTGGTGTGAAATATTCTTTGCTGTAGCAGGCCAGAATGATGGTTTCCCTGAAAAAACTATTTGCAGGAGACAAGTCCATATCAACATCAAAATCCATCAGACCGTCATGGCCAATATAAACCATCATATCAGATTTTCCGCCAAATTGAGTTGAGACGCCATCAACTTCAATGTCTACCTCCAGATGACCACTGGCGGCCTTTAGAAAATCTTCCGTGGCCATTCTGATTTTTTCGCCATCGTAGGCATCTGCGAGAAGATATACTGATTCAGTATTATGTTTAAATAAAACACGTTCCAAAATCCCACTAGAAGGGTTTTTTTGTTCCATTATTAACTTCCAGTCCCCACTTTTCTTGGAAAAATAAGTTTTCACACCATACCCAGCGCCCCAATAGAGGTTATTGAAGGGATCTTTTCCATTGCCAATTTTCTCCGGAACCGGAACAATGCCCTGGTGTACATTATCGCAAAGAGCAACAAAAACATGGATGCCACGGGGTGATTGGGCATGAAGCTGTGTAAAAAGAAATACCAGGGTTATTATTAAAAAAAGTCTTGTTTTCATACCATCATAACGCCCTTCTCCCAGAATGTAACATAATCCTACCCAGCTATTCCTAAAATCTTTGAGTAATAGTAATTACCAATAATAGTCAGGAAGAATAAAATGGAAAAGCCCCAAACAGAAACCTTGTACTGATAATTTTTCTCTTCTTTATGATGATAGCTTAAAAAGGTAAAGACGACACCAGCTATAAAACAAACCCAGGAAATAGCTTCAAGAGACAACAACTTCATCTCAAAATCAGATCGATCATGAACTGCAGAAATAAAGGAGGCAATTTTTATCCCAATGGCTATATTGGCAATTATCGTATAAATCAATAACCGGAAGGCCCATTTTTTGTAGTTAGTATTTGGAGTTTTCTCGTGCGAATTGTCTAAAATGTTTTCCATGGTTTTCATTTATGGTTTAAAGAAGGATTGAGCATATGCCGGAAGTCCTGATTTTTTTCTGCTAAGCTTGTTCAATCGAATCAGCTTTTCTCAGCAGCAATACAAAGGATTTAATAATAAGCAAAACAAACCCAAGCGTAATCCCCAAAGTAAAATAACTCGTAATCGCCGAGCGCTCGAAAAAAGCTATTCCGCCAAGAATAAGGGTTATTGCCGAAACCACCGCAAAAATCTTTCCTGTCCACCCTTGCTTCCAGGTGAAAAAGGAAAGGCCTGCAAGAGTAATCGAAAGGCTTCCCCATTTGAGCCATGTGCATAACCAAAGTTCAAACAAGGTGCCATCAAAATATCCCCAACTGAGATTTGAGGCAATTAAAACAAGCTGCTTATTCTCGTACCAATCCCCTATGGAAGCCAGAATAGCGAAGAAAATGAGCAGATAAAAAAAGTTGTTCCGGGTCTTTCTTGCGGCTAGCAAAGACCAACCAGCCAAAAACAAACCATAAACAACCAGGTAAACATTATCAATCTTATGACCTGTTAACATGGCCTCCACCAACGCTTCCTGCTCAGGACCAGCAGAGCCGAAAAACATTAGGACTTCACTGGTCGTCAGAAGAAACTCAAAGGCAATTATCGGAGTAGTGAAGCCCTCTGGCATCCAGGGGACTTCGGTGGGAAAAATGGATCTGAGGATCAGACTGAGTATGATGATGCCTAATCCCAGGATGGAGATCAGTATTTCTGGTTTTCGGTTTTTGATAAGATTGATTTTGGGCATACTAATGAAGGTTTAACCGCTAAGTTCGCAAGGGCTCGCAAGGAGCGCAAGGAAAGCACTTTTGAAAATCAAATTTCCTCTACCCTTTCAACATATTCGATGCCACGCTCTTTTAAGCAAGCCAGAATGAATTCAACACATTTTGAATCCTTGCCGATGAATTCAGGAACAAATACACCTTTTTGAGTGAACAAGCCTTCTGCAAACATTCTCACCGCAGAGGTGGCCGCATAACCTGTAGTTCTTGCCATGGAGTGGGTTTTGGTTTCCGGATCGTATTCGTCATACAGATCATAAGTATATCGCATCCGTTTTCCATTTTCAACCCCTTCAATGATGACCTGCATGATGGTCAATTCCGGTTCCTCAGCTCCCAGTTCCCATTTAGGGAAAAGTAATTTTGCCGTCAGATCTATCGGGCGGACCTTTTGTCCTCTGACGTCAACCGAATCCTGACTAAAGAAACCGGTTTCCCTGAACACCTTCATCATGGCAGCATGTCCGGGATAGCGCAAGGTTTTTTCCACCATATCCGGCGCATCAATAGTGTGTACCAGGGATCTCAAACCATCACTGTTAAAGGCTTCCAGAGTTCCTACCGCATCAAAGGTTAATAATTCCACTTCCGAAAGAGCTTCCTTGATAACTTCCTCGCCATTCTCAACCACTCTTGCGGGACGAGTATACTCCTCGATCACATCAATGGGTGAAAAGGGGGCCTTATACTCGAATGGCCATGTCCTTCTTTTAGGCAAACCTCCGACGTAAATGCGAACCTTTTCCGTCTGCTCCATCATATTACTCACATGACCAATCAGTACATTACTCATGCCCGGAGCAACCCCCATATCACAAATGGCTGTCACACCATTTTGTTTAGCTAATTCATCCAATTCCATCACATCCTCCGGAGAAAAAGCAATCTCAACCACATCCTTCCCTGCTTCAATGACCGTTCTGAGTGTTTCAAACCCCATAAATCCGGGAACTGCATTGATCACCAGATCAAAATCACTGATCAAATTAGTCAAAGCAGTTTTTTCAGAAAGATCCTGACAAACCGTTTTTATCCCTGACCCGGGGTCAATTCTTTCCAGGTTTTCATTGCTGATATCAGCAATCGTTACATCAAATTCAGGGGCAAGATCTATAGCCATTGGACGTCCCACGAGGCCGGCTCCGAGTACAATAATGCGCATTACGAGTTTTTGTTTTTTTTTAAAATACTGAAATTTTTCTGGTTAACCGATGTTCTCCAGAGGTGAAATTCAACCAATATACACCAGCTGGCAATATACCCTTTAACCCAATTATTTGTGTATGTTTTCCAGCAGTTTTTTTACCTGATGGTAATCCGGGCAAAATTAGTTGTTCACCAATAGAAGAAAATAACCGAACTTCAATATCCATAGCTTCATCCAGTTCATAATTCAAGACGATCTGATCGGTTGCGGGATTCGGAAAAACCGAAAAACTAATGCCCTGATCCAGTTCATCCGTTTTTACGAGGCTCGTAAATACCGCTGTGAGGGTATCCTGAGTGATCAATTGAATTTTAGCTTCAGGATCAAATACATCGGGGAAGATGGTATTTCCGGCTGCACTTTCCCAATGACTGAAAACAAATAATTCATCATCTACCGGCTTAGCTTCAATCAGGTTATCCATTTCACCATAATAAAATCCTGACCAGGGGAAAGCCTCAATGTCAATGGTATTCAATTCGATCTCCCCTGCACCCATAGGTTCCACTTTTAAGGTCAACTCATAGGGCCCAGTCAAATCATAACAATCCACCATTCCCTCATCCATCAACTCGCAACGCATTTCAATGAACCCAATGAGGTCCTGTACATTTTGTTCCCACTCAGCCATGGAACCACCCCATCTTTCAATTTGCCTGGGCATCTCAGGTTCGATAACAGCGAGCATACTGTCAAGGGTTTGTAACATGTTTTCGCAGGTGTAAACCGTATTTTGGAGATCTGCCTGACGGGAAAAATAAAGTTGCCGGAAAGTCTCACTTTCTTCCTGAAGTTTTAAAAATATCTTTTCGTGTTTACCAACATTGCCCTGCGGGTTTACATTCCCACCCGGATTTTCAGAAATAGCATCATAGGCATCCTGGCAAATATTGTCCCATTCGGTTTCACAACAATAGTGATCCGCATTAATTACCTGAATAAAAATAGAATCCGTGACGGGATAAGGACTGTTTCCATTAAGAATTGTCGGACACTCTTCCGGATTGGGAATAACGTCGATGGGCGCTTCATTAAAAAACTCGTCCATATAATCTGAGATGTCTTCAATATCACAGGGTTGGGCGTCAGGATCAGTATTGGGAACACCGCTGTAATTGATGTAATAATCAAAAGTAGCATCAAGGTCCCAAAGGATATAACCCCATTTTTTGTGATCTCCTTCAGGATCAAGCCCTCTCCACCAGCCGGTATTGTAATTCAGCCAGTCGGAAGCCACACAATTGAGATTAACTACCATATAATCAATAAGGCTAAGCATTTGGTATTGGTCTTTTACTATTTCATAATTCACCGGGTCGCCCATATCATTTTGGAGAATAAAATCCCTTAGGCTTACCCAATCTGCAAAAGCGGCTAGGCCACCATATTCAGCTTCAGTAGACCCCCAGGTACTCAAATAGTGTAAATTGTATTTATCCTGGTCATAATACTCTTTTGTATAATCATGATCAACAGGTCTTTCCCTCATACCGTAAACGCCCCAATATTGCCCGTTGAGGAATAAAACAACACGTTCCACTGCCCTGGTGTCCAGCTTTAGTCCCCCCTGCATGGCAAGGGTTTGAACATATTCAT
>QQUB01000044.1 GCA_008501835.1 Bacteroidota bacterium | reverse complement strand
GATGTAGCCGGAACTACCCGCGATTCTATTCATACCAAATATGAGAAATTCGGAAAAGAATTCTATCTCATCGATACCGCGGGAATGCGTAAGAAATCCCGCGTACATGAGGACCTTGAATTCTATTCTGTCATGCGCGCCATCAAATCCATTGATGAGGCAGATGTATGTATCATCATGATTGATGCCCAAACAGGGGTGGAATCTCAGGACATGAGTATCCTCAGACTCGCACAGCGACGCAATAAAGGCATTGTCATCCTGGTCAATAAATGGGACCTGGTGGAAAAGGAAACCAATACGGCAAGGGATTATGAAAGAGAGGTCAGAGAGAAAATTGCTCCTTTCCGAGATGTGCCGATAATATTTGTTTCAGCAACGGAGAAGCAACGTATTTTCAAATCCATAGAAGTGGCGCTGGAAGTATTTGAAAATCGTAATCGTAAGATCAAAACTTCACATCTCAACGAAGTCATGCAGGAGGCCATTGAGCGCTACCCGCCTCCGGCTCATAGAGGTAAGTTTATCAAAATAAAATACGTCACCCAATTACCGACGTATTATCCGGCTTTTGCCTTTTTCTGTAGTAACCCGAAGCATATCAAGGAGAGTTATAAAAACTACCTGGAAAATCAATTGCGGGAGAACTTCGATTTCACCGGAGTTCCTGTAAGTGTATTCTTCCGCAAGAAATAATTTATCCTGTGTTCAAAACAACTCACATAAAAGATCTGATCGTATTCGAACCCCGCGTATGGGAGGACGATCGTGGATATTTCTTCGAAAGTTATAATGCAAGGACCTTTGAAACCGCAGGTATTCACGCCCGCTTTGTGCAGGACAACCAGGCCAGATCAGTCAAAGGTGTATTGAGAGGATTGCACTACCAGACTGGTGAATATGCTCAGGCCAAACTGGTACGGGTGATTGAAGGAGAAGTCCTGGATGTTGTCGTAGATCTGAGGGAGGATTCTGAAACCTATGGGGCGTGGTACAGTATCCGGTTGAGTGCGGAAAACAAAAAACAACTCTTTGTGCCCCGGGGCTTTGCACATGGATACGTGGTTTTAAGCGATACAGCGGAATTTGCCTACAAATGTGATAATTTTTACTCCAAAGCTCATGAGGGGGGAATCATCTACAACGATCCTGCCTTGAATATCAACTGGGAGTTAGAAGGGATGAATTTTATAGTTTCTGAAAAAGATATGGCTTTGCCGAAGTTTGGGGAGCATTCAAAGGGGTAAGGATTTAACCGCAATGGACGCAAGGAATGCGCAAGGTTCGCTAAGAAGGGGTAATTCTTTGTGTTAAAAGCCTTTTGTAATTCATCCTACATTTCTACGGTAATGAATATCCGGATAAAGCTGTTACGCGGAGAACCGCAAAGGAGCGCGGAGTTACGCGGAGAAAATAAAGATCTATTCGTGCCAAAAATTTCCCAAACTTTATTCGAGTACCTGCCCTCCAACGTCAGGAGGCGGGTTCGTGGCTCGACCCCATGCAGTCGGAGCTCCAATCAGACAACAGGAAAATTTTTCATCATCCGGTCAAGGATGTGGTAGACGGCAGGGCAGTACATAGAATTCGCTGCATGTACTGTCAGGTTTTGTGAGAATTCGAAATTATTGGTGTGCGGATACTCCCTGCAAGCTTTTGGACGGATTTCGTAAATGGAACAGGAGTTATCTTCTTCCAGGAAAACACAAGGAGTTGAATTGAGCACCGTATCCCCGTCATCATCTTTGGTAACATATTGAGCATTAAATTCTTCAGTACTCAATTTCAGGTGTTTGGCAATGCGTGCGATATCTTCCTCGTTGATCATTGCCGGAATAGAGGAACAGCAATTGGCGCAATCCATACAGTCAATGGATCGGAAAACCTCATTGTGCATACCCTCTGCCCAGCGATCAAGGTGCTTGCCGTGCAATTGTCGTAACTGGTTGACAAATTTTTTGTGCTTCTTTTTGGTTGAAGCCTTTTTATTATTCCACTGTTGTATTAAATCACTCATTCTGGTTTGAGTTATAAAGGTTGTACTTCAAGTAAGTTTCTCACAGATATCGCAGAAGAACGCAGATCTTAATTTGGGGAAAATTTTTATATCAGCGAAAATCAGCGTAATTCGCGCGAAATAAATTAAATGTTGAATAGAAGTTAATATTTCCCTTTTGAGGTAACCTAAACTATTCATAACTATTCATCAATTCACTCACCAATGGTAAAGTATCTGCAAAGGTACTGAATCGGTGGCCCACATCCTCGAACCATTGCATAAAATTGGCTTCCGGATATTCTGCAGGCAGCATTAGATGATCCAAAACATCATCATCTGTGGCCAGGAAAAAATTGAGGTTTCCGGGACGCTCTCTTTCTTTTGCCTCTTCCCGCATTTTTTCAAGGGTTAAAAGGAATTCACTTCTGAAATGATAATCTCTTCCTTTAGCCCAGGTTTTAAATTGTCCCACACCTCGGTCATCCAGGGTGATATGGGGAGCCATTGACGGATTGTAGAGGAAAGCTGGCCGGTTGAGCATTGCTCCAAAATACCAGGCATAAAATCCACCCAATGAAGTGCCGATGAAAAAAAGGTCTCCGGGATCCTGACCAATAAGTTGACGGGTTGCCTGTTGTACTAAAAATGGATCAGCTTCCAGATCAGGAGTTAATACACGATCATCAGGGAATTGTGACCTGAGAGCATCTGGTTTATAACCAATGCCATCGCTGTTGAAGCCGTGGAAATAAAGGATTGTTTTAGTCTGCTGCAAAATGGAATATTTCTTTTGCTGGCAAAGATATTTAACCGATGGTATTTTACATCGGAAATTGCTGGATTGTCAATTGAGTTGCCGATAATAATAATGGTTTTCAACTGTTTATCAGGAGGGTTTTGTATTTTATCCTGATTATTTTATTAAACCCAAAGAAAATGAAACCTTACTCCTTCCTTTTGGCCACACTCGGATTGTTCTTTTCACTGAATATTACTGCACAATGGCAACATATTGGATCGGGCTTTGAGGATCCAACAGAGTTTTACAGTATTTGGGCAGTTGATGAAGATGTCATATGGGCACTTCCTCTAAATTCCGCTGAAAACGGAGAGTTCTTTTATACCAAGACAATCAACGGTGGAGATTCCTGGTATCCGGGAGCATTGCCTGCTTCAGTCAACGGATATTTCGGGTTTAAAATCTTTGCTTTGGATGAAAATACTGCCTGGGTAATCATGGGTAATTCAAGTGATCCTGTTCTGATGAAACTTTTTAAAACCATTGATGGTGGTGCTAATTGGCAGGAACAAAGCGGAGAATTTAATGAACCGTATGCAGGCTTTCATTCTCTACACTTTTTTAATGAAAATGAAGGAATTGGTTTTGGTGGTAGTATTACCTCGGGAATATATATTTTCAGGACATCGGATGGTGGAGATTCCTGGGTGAAGGTTAACGAAGAAAATCTGCCTGAACCATTGGCGAATGAACAGGTGCACATATATTCAGGAAATAATTCTTTTGAGGTAATGGGAGATACGCTATGGTTTGTTACTTCTAAGTTCAGAATTTTCAGGACCACCGATAAAGGTATTACCTGGGAAGCCTTCTCAAATCCCGGAGGAGTACAGGTTTATCCTTCAGGATTATCTTCAATTGCATTTGAAGATAATCAAAATGGAATTGTTGTTACCTTCTCTACAATCAATGCATGGGAAACCAATGATGGAGGTGAAACCTGGAGTGGCATCCTTCTACCAGATATTTATATTGTTAACGGCACATCCATCGAGCACATTCCGGGAACAGAAAATACCTATATAGTTACATGTGGCTGGTTTCAGAATCGTAGTATTTCCTACACAACTGACGGAGGAATATCGTGGTTTACAACACCCTTTGAGGTTGCCATTAGTTTTCCTGTATTTTCCTGTGTTCAGTTTTTATCTCCCACACTTGGTTTTGGTGGTGCAAAACCAAATTCGGAGGCTGACTCAGGCGGCATTTACAAATGGACCGGCAACTGGTTGGATTCTACGAGTGTAACCAGCCTGGAGGACCTTTTGATCGATGATCTCAGTATTTACCCCAATCCGACTTCTGGAGAGTTTTATGTGACTGGACAGAATCTGGATAAATATACTATTGTCGAAATTTACAATATCAAAGGTTTGCAATTAAAATCAATTGATGCTTCAATGGCAATGAATGGGGGATTGAGTATCAATTTAAGTGGACTTTCTTCGGGAGTTTATTTCATCAAATTCACTGACAAATCAGGCAATATTTCCATGAAAAAAATTACCAAATATTAGTGCAAAAAACCACCTTGTACTGCTCCAATTTTCCGTATTTTTGCAGCAAAGGAAATAGCCTTTAAAATTTAATTTTATTTCGGCTGTTCCGACCTTTGAACACCATAATCAAATAGCCAATATCTTCATCCGGTACCAATGTCCTTTGGTGGCCATTTTTCAGCTATTTTTTGACCAGACATTATTGATTTTGACATTATTTAACTCACGATAAACTATTATATATGTTAAAGACATTTGGTCAACAAAAAGGAAGAAGATCCTGGGCAGAGCCTTGGAAGATCAAGATGGTAGAACCTTTGGAAATGACAACGCGCAAACAACGTGAAAAGGCATTGAAAAAGGCTGGATACAATACGTTTTTACTTAAATCCAAACATGTTTATATCGAC
>QQUB01000632.1 GCA_008501835.1 Bacteroidota bacterium | reverse complement strand
CTCAAGAGTATACATCGGAGGACTTTCCATGGGTGGTATGGGCACCTTTGAAATGGTCAGAAGGCACCCTGGCGTATTCGCTGCGGCATTTCCGATTTGTGGGGGTGCCCATCCCGCAACCGCTGAAGCCATTAAGGACGTCAGCTGGTGGATATTCCACGGAGCCAAAGACCAGGTCGTACTACCCAAGTATTCTGAAGAGATGTATAAAAGCCTTAAAGCAGCAGGGGCCGATGTAAAATTCACCCTGTATCCGGATGCCAACCACAACAGCTGGGACCCTGCTTTCGCAGAAAAGGACCTGATGGAATGGTTGTTTTCCAAATCGAGGAAATAGAATATTTTCCTGGTTTAGACCAGGATGGTTTTAGGTAGTTTAACTTCAAAAATCGTTAATCATTATTCCTTGTTCGATATTCAATCACTTAAAGGATAGTGCCAAACAAAATCATCAATAATGTACTCGGAATTTATTCCTTGCGACCCCTGCGATTCCTTTGGGTCTATTGCGGTTAAGCCTCAATTAAACCCTGTGAACTCTGTGCCTACTCTGAGAACTCTGTGGTGAAAAAACTTTCTTTTACAATAAATCACACTGGGATACTCAATATTGAATTCCGGATAGGCTCCTTGCGTACCTTGCGGTTAGACCCTGCCAGCTTCCCACTTTTCATAATTACCGGAGGTTGAATATATTTGTGTTTCGAGTATTAATTTCTCACGAAAAAACAAAAACATGTCTTTATCCTTAAGAGGAAATAAAGCGGCTGATTCCATATTGAGATTTGACCTGGAAACCTTTTTTGAAGCCGTTCAGAATCTGTACCACAAGGAGTTTAATCCTGACGGTACCTTCCCCTTAAATGTGGCCGAAAACAAATTATGCTGGACCGAACTCAAAACTAAAATGCAGGAGATTACTGCCCGGGAACCCATCCCGGATTGGGTTTCGAGGTATACTTCTGCCATGGGTCATCATACTGTCCGGCAGGTCATTGCAAATTTCCTTTCCAGACATTTGACGGGTTGCCCAATGAACCCCGATAATATCGGCATGTCTGCGGGTGCCACAAGCGTCATTGAAATGACTTCCATGGTGCTTGGCGATCCCGGTGATGTGGCTGTTTTCCCTGCCCCTTGTTATCCTGTTTACAAAGCAGATATCGGCCACAAGGCCGGAGTGGAACGATATGATCTGATCACTCACCACGAATTATCCGAGATACAAAACGGTCCTGCACTCCAAATATCTCACCTGGAAAAAACTCTTGAAGACATCCATTCACAGGGAAAACGATTTCGTTTCCTTGTGCTGACTACTCCGGACAATCCAACCGGCGGAGCATTCGACTTTGATCAGTTAATCACCATTGCTGACTGGTGCATTAAAAAAGGAATTCACCTGATCGTAAATGAGATCTATGGTTTATCATTGATTGATACCAGTCATCCGGATTTAAGGGAAGATTATCCAAATCACCCGAAATTCAAGTCCTTTGCCAACATCATGGCAGAGAAACAAAGTGACTTTCTCCATCTATGGTACGCCTTTTCCAAAGATTTTGGAGCCTCGGGTTTCAGGATCGGACTTGTTTATTCCCACAACAAAAAATTCCTGAAAGCCTATGGGAACTTCAATGCTCCTAACATGGTATCCAACTACACTCAATGGGTCTTTGAAAGAGTGCTTAAGGACGATGATTTTATCACTCATTACATAAAGACCAACCAGCAGAGGCTGACGGAATCTTATGCTACAGCTATTCAGGTTTTCAGGGAACTGGACATTCCATACATCCCCGCCGTCGGCAGCCTTTTCATCTGGATCGATCTCTCTGAATTTTTAAACGATCAAACCCAGGCCGCTGAAAATGAATTCTGGCTGGAGCTATACCGAAAAACCGGCATTTTGCTGACTCCCGGAGAAGGATTCGGACACTCCAAAAAAGGACAATTCCGTGTAGTGTATCCGTGTGTGCCTTTGGAAGATCTGAAGGTAGCTCTCGGGAGGTTTAAGGACTTTGTGAATATGCGAAGAAATATTGCTGTTATTTGAAGTTTCCGTTATTTGAAGTTTCCAACTTCAAATCCCTATGTTCGTCGTCTTCAGACGACTACGCAGCAAAGAAATGACAAATTTCAGTCGTCTGAAGACGACAAGTATATATGGATTTCAAGACATGGTCTTAAAATAACAGCAGATTAAGCGAAGAAATTTTTTCAAAAAAAACTCCATTCTTTCCTTCAATTTAATGCATAAAAACCACTGTTTATTTCGTACTTTTGACGTAGTTCTGACGTACAAAACATGTATCTAATTGGTTATGACATCGGCAGCTCCACTATCAAAGCTGCACTAGTAGAAGCCTCCACTCAGGAAGTGGTAAGCATTGTCCAGTATCCGGGTAATGATATGGATATGATCTCCCGCCAGATAGGCTGGGCTGAGCAGCAACCTGAAATATGGTGGCAGAATTTGTGTATCGCCACCCGCATGCTGATCGATCAATCGGGAGTAAAGGCAGAGGATATCAAAGGCATCGGTCTTGCCTACCAAATGCATGGACTGGTACTTGTAGACAAGGAGAAAAGAGTCCTGCGGCCTTCTATAATCTGGTGCGACAGTCGTGCAGCCTCTATTGGCAAACAAGCCTTTGAAGACCTGGGGCCAAGCCATTGCCTGACCAATTACCTCAACTCCCCCGGAAATTTCACTGCTTCCAAACTCAAATGGGTAAAAGACAATGAACCGGAACTTTTCCGCAAGATCCATAAGATCATGCTACCCGGTGATTATATCGCCATGAAACTAACCGGTGAGGTTGGTACGACTATTTCCGGATTGTCAGAAGGTATTTTTTGGAATTTCAAGGAAAAAAGAATTGCAGATGATCTGTTGAAGTATTTCGGATTCAACAAGGACATGCTTCCCGAAATTTCTTCTACGTTTGCATCAATGGGTCAAGTAAGCCGGGAAGCTGCCATTCAGACAGGACTGGCACAGGGAACCCCGGTTACCTACAGGGCAGGTGATCAACCCAATAATGCAGTTGCACTGAATGTATTGCGGGAAGGTGAAGTAGCAGCCACCAGTGGCACATCAGGCGTTGTATACGGGATTGTAGACAAACCTTTGTACGACCCAAAATCGAGGATCAACGCCTTTGCTCATGTGAATTATGAGCAAAATTTTGACAGAATAGGAATCCTGTTGTGTATCAATGGTGCAGGCATTGAATATAGTTGGATCAAACAACAGATTGCCAGGTCGAACACCTCTTATCAGGACATGGATCGAATGGCCTCTACAGTGCCCGTAGGTTCGGAAGGCATTTGTGTTTTGCCTTTTGGGAACGGTTCTGAACGCCTTTTTGAAGACAAGAACCTTGGATCTCACATTTTTAATCTGCGATTCAACAGGCATACAAGGGCCCATTTATTCAGAGCTTCCCTGGAAGGAGTGGCTTTCGCTTTTGTCCATGGTATCAACCTGCTCAAACAAATGGGCCTCAAGGTAGATGCTATCCGGGTGGGCAATGACAATATGTTCCAATCCAAAATTTTCTCCATGACCATTGCCACACTGCTCGGCAACCACATTGAAGTGGTTGATACCACCGGGGCTGTTGGTGCAGCAAGGGCAGCCGGTGTTGGAAATAAAATTTATGCCTCCCTTGAAGAGGCTCTGGAGGGTGTTCAACCGAGCAGACTGCATGAACCTACTTTGAATTATGCATTATGTTCCCAGGCCTACAGTTATTGGGAAGCATCCCTCAACAAAATCCTTGATCAAAACCCAGAAAATTCTTCCAGGGTCAAATTACTCAAGAATCAACGCGACGAATTTCAAAAACAACTGATCCAAAAGAACAAGAGGATAACCTCCCAGTCTGCCCAGCTCTCCATCAATAAGGGTTCCTTAAACAGACTGATCCATGAGTTGTCGGATTTATCGGATCAGGCTACCAATGAAAAACTTAAAATTCGCCTGAAAAAGATCAGTCAGGAATTAGATGCCTCCTTCGATAACGAGGAGCACTGGCAATCTTTTGAAGAACATTTTGACCTGCTTAATGATGATTTTATTTCCAGGCTTACGGAAGAATTCCCCAACCTTTCCAATAGTGAATTAAAAATGTGTTCCTTCCTGCGATTGAGAATGCGGACCAAGGAGATTTCTATCAAGCTCAATCTCTCCACCCGCGGTGTAGAGACCAAAAGATACCGGATCCGCAAAAAGCTGGGCATGAAAAAAGGAGAAAGCCTGAGGGATTATTTGGCGAATTATTAAGTCCCATCGGGACGACCTATGAGTAACACTCACCATGCAAGAACACCTTCAAGTGCCGTAGGTACCATATATGATCTTACTGGCCTAATACATCAGCCAAAGGACAATTCACACCTCATTCACCCTGCCTGACGTATAAACGACGTATTTATTTTTCAGCCGTGGCGAATTTTTGCAGTATCAAAAAATGCTGAACTCCTTTCATTTCAAGCGTACTTTGCCTTTGGACACTAAGAAAATGTCCTGTCTTTGTACAATTTATTAATCAGTCCACAATGCTGATTGATATCTATAAAACCATTCAATGTGTATTTATTAGGTTACGACATAGGAAGTTCCTCCATCAAGGCTGCTTTGGTAGAGGCAGAAACAGGAGAAACGGTCAAGATCGTTCAATACCCGGAAACGGAGATGGATATGATTTCCAGGC
>QQUB01000075.1 GCA_008501835.1 Bacteroidota bacterium | reverse complement strand
GCAAGAGGAATTGTAATTACGTTATATCCGGTGGCCCAAATCAGATTTTGGATCATTTTCCAATAGGTCGCCTTCCCAAATAAGATTAAATTTGAAATATCTTTCGGGTTACTGTTTACCAAAATGATATCGGCTGTTTCATTAGCTACATCAGTTCCGGAACCAATTGCTATTCCAATATCTGCCTTTGCCAGTGCAGGGGCGTCATTTACACCGTCCCCTGTCATAGCAACGATATGCCCTTCATCCTTTAAATTATCAATTATTTCTACTTTCTGATGAGGTAAAACCTCTGCGTAATACCCGTCTAATGCCAGAAAATCACTTACTGCCTTAGCTACTATTTTATTATCACCAGTAGCCATGAATACTTTAATTTTGTTCTTTTGCAATGTTTTAACTGCCTGTTCAGATTCTTCTCTGATTTCATCAGCCAAGCCAATAAAACCGGATAACGCATTATCAATAATTATAAAAATGACCGTTTCGGCAGCATTCGAATAGGCATCTCCAGGGAGTGTAAGCTCGTTTTCTTCAAGGTATTTTGGACTAACTACTTTAACTTCCTTACCACTAATAAGACCCTGAACCCCTCTTGCTGTAATAGACTCGAAATTTTCGACTTCAGGAATATCCAATTCTTTTGCTTTTGCGTGCTTTACTATGCTTTGAGCAATTGGGTGTTCCGAATTTTGTTCCAAAGCAGCGGCCATTTGAAGTAATTCTTCCTTCCCGTACTTTGATGATTTTGACGCTATTCTCGTAACTCCAAATTCCCCTTTTGTCAAAGTCCCGGTTTTGTCAAAAACAATGGCCGATATTTTCCTGGAGTACTCAAAGGCAGTTCTATTCCTGATTAGTAAACCATTTTTCGCAGAAATCGAAGTAGAAATGGCAACAACCAACGGAATGGCTAACCCAAGTGCATGAGGGCAGGCAATAATCAATACTGTAACCATTCTTTCTAATGCAAAAACAAATGGTTTGTCATTCAACAACCAATAAGTAAGGGTTATTGCTCCGGCGATTATAGCAATATATGTAAGCCACTTGGCAGCTTTATTCGCAAGGTTTTGAGTCTTGGATTTAGAGGCTTGGGCTTCTTTTACCATCTTAATCACATTACTCAAGTAAGAATCTTCACCTGTTTTTTCTACCATTACATTCAAGGAAGAACTTCCAATTATAGACCCGCCAATCAGGTAATCATTTTCTTTTTTCTCAACAGGTTTGGATTCTCCTGTTAGCATCGACTCGTTTACATAGGTACTTCCCTTTATGACCTTTCCATCTGCAGGTACTTTTTCGTTAGCTTTAATGAGAATTAAATCTCCCTTTTTTAAACTTTGAATAGGAACATCAAGGGTACTACCATCGGCCTGAAGAACATGTGCTACACTAGGCATTAAATCTGCTAACTTTTCAAGCGCTTTTGAGGCCCCTAAAATAGACTTCATTTCTATCCAATGACCAAGTAACATAATGACAATCAGCGTAGCTAATTCCCAAAAAAAGGTTTTGCCATCTAATCCAAAAGTGACTGCTGTACTATAAGCATAGGCGGTAATAATGGCAAGAGAAATCAAAGTCATCATGCCAGGATTCTTCTTTCGTAGTTCACTGATAAATCCTTTTAAAAAAGGAAACCCTCCATAGAAGAAAACTAAACTTGATAATAAAAAAGTTAATAAAGCCCTTCCAGCAAAATCTATTTTAAAACCAAAAACATCTTGAATCATAGGAGCTAAAACAACTACAGGAATAGACAAAACCAGAGATACCCAAAATCGTTTTTTAAAATCATTTATCATCATTCTGTGATGATCATGCCCAACTGAACCCATTGATGGATTTCTATGATTCTTCATTGTATTATGCTGGTGATGTGAATGATCCATTTTATTTCTTTATTAATTAATTATTATGTTGTAAATAGCCGCAAATAAATACCCTATAATCATCCAAGAAGAAGGCCTGACGAAGAACTTAAAAGTGAAGAGGGGAGTTTCCCCCGCCTCCCCACAATGGACGTAAGATTATCCTTTCGCTCGATCGTATTGACAACAACCTGGTAAATCGGCATAGACTTTGTCCTTTGCCTGAAATTTATCAGTATCATGACCAACATCGGCTATCTTAGTTTTGATTTCATCCAGGCTGATAACTTCGTTATCGAACTGTACAATTATCATTTTTGTGTCGACATCCCAATCAGCTGATTGAACACCTTGTACATTTTTCAGGGCCCCCTCAATTCTGTTTTCACACATGCCACAATTACCATAAACTTTAAAAGTGGCTTTTTGTCCATTGAAACTTTGGGCTATGGCTACTCCCGTAATTTCATCAACTGAACTTGAAGAGTTATCAACTTTTGTTGATGTTGATTCACAACTAGCTCCTTTTTTAGCCTTAGAACTACAACAGCTTTGAGCGTTTACAGAAAAACTCATAAATACAAGTGCTAATACGCTCATTGAAATCTTTAAATAATTCATTTTTATTTTTTTTATGATTAAAAATATTGGATCCGTCTAATCTTAATGACTATGGCCATCATGGTTATCTTTTTCCATCAATTCCAGGTCCATTCCGCATTCGGAGCATTTATCCCCTTCTTTACCTTTAATATCAGGATGCATAGGACAAGCATGTGTTTCCGCCATATCTCCTTTCATTTCAGTTCCTTCTTTATGGTCGGTATCCTTCATTTCCATATTGTCATGTGAGTGTCCTTCATGACCGTCGTTACCACTATTCCCTCCGCAGGAAGAAAGGCTGAAAGTGATTGCAAATAATGCAATAACCAGTACATTGATTTTCAAAATTTTCATGTTCAAACTATTTTTATTTGATTAATGATTGTGAAATTTCATAGAATTTTGAGCAGTTGTACCGGTGGTTTCCATAACCATTGGAAAAGTACCGGTAACACTACCGCATTTCATCATTTTGTCGCCGAAGTAAGGGTTTTTGATTTGTTCTTCCTTACTAATCCAATCAGCTCCTTCATCGTTCATCGCCATAGGACAATGTTGGATATATAACTTATCACCTTCATAGCCAAAGGCACCCAATGTTTGAATCATCAACTGAGATAGAAAAGCAAATTGGGTTCGTTGATCTTCGACTTCGCTTTTCTGTATGACCTGTTCAACATGACCTGTCATCCCTTTCAATTGTTCCATCCAATACATATGTGCCTCTCCTTTTAATAAGTTCATATCCACTTTTTCAAGTTGGGTCAAAAAAGATTGAGCCGCTGTTGAAGCAAGTTTAGAATCTGTAGCTACAAATCCATCTTTTAAATCGAAATAGACTTGAACTAAACTACTTAATTGTTCTTTGAAAGCTAGAGGTGTTGATGTTGTATAATCCGGAATGGAAGAAATTACTTTGGAGTCTCCTTTTGCCTTCACTACTTTATTCATCATACTCTGCTGATTATTGAGCTGAGCAGCCGCATCAATGGCAAAATTTCCATGCGTTACGACTTCTTCTCCAATTTCTAAGCCACTCTCAACCAGGTAATTATCCCCAAGCGAAGCCCCAAGTCCTATTTCTTTATACTTAAAAGAAGGAATATCCATATCAGGTAATTTCACATAAACAACAGAACGTTTACCCGTCCAAAGGATGGCAGATTTAGGAACCGTCAATTTTTCGCCGGTCGTAAGATTTGTTTTTATTTCTCCCTTTACGAACATTTCTGGCTTTAGAATTCCAGAGGCATTATTTATTTCAGCCCGCAATGAAGCAACCCTTGTTTTTGGATTGATGATAGGATCGATGTAATCAATTCGTGTTTGAAATGTTTTATTGGGTAGCACAGGAGTAGTAAATTCTACCCGATCCCCAATTCTAATATTGGCCAGATCTTCTTCATAACCATCAAAAAGAACCCATAATTTATTTAGGTTAATAATATCGAACAAAACTTGTCCTGTTTTGACATAATCTCCTACAGAAATTCTTCGATTTGCAACCACTCCGTTCATTTCTGCATAAATGATGAAAGTCTCCTTGATTTCTCCACTTTTCTCAATAGCTTCAATATCATTCAAAGAAATTTTCCAAAATTGTAGTTTCTTTCTTGCTGCCTCAACTAAGCTTGGATTGATATCTGTAAACCTTAATGCTTCTAACAATTCCTGTTGAGCAGTCACCAGTTCCGGAGAATATATAACAGCCAATTTTTGCCCTTTTGCCACTCGTTCACCAGTAAAAGTGATGAACAATTGTTCAATTCGTCCAGGAATATGTGCAGCCTGGCTTGAGGACCGCCTTTCATCTGCCTGTATCTTACCATTTAGCAAAATAGATTTTTCAGGATTACTGCTCTCTCCAATAACCGTTGTTTGGATGTTAGCTAATTTTATAGCTTCCTTTGTCATTTCAAGTACAAGAGGATCATTAGAGGAACTGCTATTATCTAAAGGAATTAACTCCATCCCGCAAATTGGGCAATCCCCTGGTTCAGGTTGTTGAATTTGAGGGTGCATGGAACAGGTCCAAATGGTTGCCTCATCCTGGACATCTGCAGAATGATCATGTTGATCATTAGGTGAAAAATCGTTACTAATAAACCGGGAGGCCAGGTAACCAATACCTATCCCGACTACCATAGCAAGTAACATAAATAATATTGATTTTGAACTTTTCATGATTTTTTTTTATTCATACAATTATTATTTGTAGGGTTAAATTTTAATGTTAATTATTG
>QQUB01000758.1 GCA_008501835.1 Bacteroidota bacterium | reverse complement strand
GTACCATCAGCATCAAGGTCAGGAATGAGGATTTTAAGACCATTACCCGAAGCAGGTCGTTTTCAGGGGAGGTCAGGGATCTGGATAAGATTGAAAACGTAGCTTATGAATTACTGGAAGGCAGTCTGGAAGGTTTTGAAAAAGTACGGTTATTAGGTTTAACGATCTCCAATCTGGAGAAGGAGCATATTCTGGAGGGGATACAGTTGAGTTTTGATTTTGAAGAGGAGGAAAAGCCGTAGGCTTTGGTGGGCTCGTTCAACTCGCTGTTTCAAAGGTTTCAGGGCTCACTTCGTTCGCTGTTTCATAGAGTTTCAAATTGTTAATGGATTTCCATTGCTCGGTTTTCAGGTGGAATATTTTTAAACCAAACAATATGAAACTTCATGAAACAACCTGAAACCATGTGAAACTCCAAATAAGTTTCAATTAATACCAGGAACTAATTCCCCTCATCAAGTGTTTCCATAAAATCTGGCCTTACTGCCATACAAAAACAAAAAAAATCGTCCTTTTGGAAAAAATAATTTCCTCTGACTTGTTTTTTTTGAAAATGGCCGTATATTTGCATCGCTTTTGAAAAAAGGCACACCAAAAGATTCCGTAGCTCAGCTGGTAGAGCACTTGACTTTTAATCAAGGGGTCCTGGGTTCGAACCCCAGCGGAATCACCGACAAATCTTACATAAAGCCCTTACAATCAACGTTGTAGGGGCTTTTTCTTTGATCTTCAGCAGGTTACATCAACAGACTTTTCTTTTCAATCAGCGGTTAATTGTTCTTATATGCGCCTTATTGCGCCTTTTTTTCTGACTTATTTCTAACTTTTTATTTCCCGGAAAAAGTCAGAAATCATTTATTCGTCAAATAAAACCCTGAGCATGAATGTAAGACCTGTACTCTGGACCTACAAGCCACGAAAGGACGGAAGTTGTAACATTAAAATTTACATCAGTTTCAAGTCTGTAAAGAAATATTTGAAGACTCCGTACCATTGTCATCCCAGGGATTGGAACAAATCTTCAGGCAAGGTAAAACGGTCCAATCCCAACCATTCCCGAATCAATCCGGCTCTTTATGAGCTTTGCCAGGAAATAGAAACTCAGGTTTTGAAAGATGGCCGCCTGGATAGAGTAGGGGATCCGGAAAGAGAAAGTCTAATCAGGTTCCTTGACAATTATATTGAAGACATTGAACGCGGCTTAACCCACATGAGAAAGAGCAGTGTGAAGAATTACCGGAGCCTGCAGACTCGTCTTTATCAGTTCCTTGAGCATACTGGAAAAAAAGATATTGCCTTTGAGGATATCGATATGGATTTCTACAATGATTTTAAGCGTTATCTCTTCGATTTTTGTGCTTGTGGGTTACCAGGTTTTTCCAAACATGTAAAAGTCCTTAAAACGGTGCTTAGGATTGCTCAGGACGCAGGATTGCATCAAAATGAAATCTATAAGAGTCGATTATTTAAAAGACATAGGAAAAAGGTTTCTGACAAGATTTTTCTCACTGAAGATGAGATACAGAAAATTGAAAAAGTGGATCTTTCCAGTGACCCTGGACTGGATAGAGAACGTGATCGATTCCTGATTAGTTATTACTTTTTAATGAGGTACGAGGACAGCAGAAGGATCCGGAAAAACAATTTGATTCCGGGAAAACAGGATGGGCAGAAATTGCTCAAATACCGGCAAGAAAAGACAGGTCATTTTTGCATTGTACCTGTTAAATCTTCAGCATTAAAAATTCTTAAAAAAAGGGATTTTGATCTTTCCGGAGGATCTAACCCACAATCAAACCGTGAGATCAAATTGGTTTGTGCTTTGGCTGGAATAAATCAGGAAGTTCATCAGGGAGAGGAAACCGGGCCGAGATGGAAGTTTGTGACTACCCATACGGCGAGGCGTAGTGCTGCCACCAATTTGGCATTACAGAACGTTAGTATAAAAATTATTGCGGACCTTGGTGGTTGGGCAGACATTGATACTTTGAGGACTTATTTACGGGCTTCGGGGTTGGATAGTGCTCATGTGGCTCAAGGTTTGGATTTTTTTAATTGATTAGCCAAAACAGTTAATTTTCTTTTACTCCTAGTAAATAATTTGGTAAGCATATGTTAATTATGTGATTTCTCTTAAACGGTTAAGGTGTAAATTTTGGATTCATTTTGGAGAATTTCAAACAATAACTTCAACATCTTGTTGGATACAATATTTGATAAGTGTATGGTATTTTAGCGATAACGTTTAAACTTTCAAAGGTGGGAGGTAATGCCTCCAAATCAATTGTTGGATATTATATATTATTAAAAAAATCTAAAGTCCCGCTTCAATTAACTTGTATAATATTTTGACATCCTCTTCTCCTATTCCCAGCATTATTTTGTGTCTTATCATAAACAATTTGACATGCTTTTCGGCAGTCTGTCTACCTGGACCTCCAATTAAATCAGCATTAAGTCTCCTCAGAACTCCTACTTTTTTCTGAGTACCATGAAGAAATTCCTCCAATAAGGCAGCTTTCCCTGGGTTAGACCTTAACAATATATGGTCCAAATTTTCTCCCCCTACGCTTGCTTCAGCAGCTTGCAATTCCAAGAATCTCATATCATCCGTATAATCCAGAGCAACTAAATATTAGTAGATTGAGTGTGTCGTGGATCATTTGCTGGATCATGAGAATTTCAGTACCATTGATAATTATGCTGGAAGGGCAGATGATGAAAAGGTTTTGAAGGCGATGGAGATTTTGAGGTTACAAGAATAGATCGATCCACTACCAGTCCAACTGTGCCGCCAAGCGGCACAACCCGTGATCCAAGCTTACAATCGAATCCAGACGCGAGCGGAAAAGTCTGTCTGATCCTGAGCGGGTAGCTTGCCTTTCATTTTTTGCAAGGTTTTCGGCCTAAAAAGCGCTTTTCTGGCGAAAAAATAATACGCAAAACCGAATTGACATAATCCGGGACCACTGAATATCAGCTAATTGGATGAGGTGGCGATACTTTTTCAGGGACGACTAATTAGTTGGAGTTTGAAGGGATAGCCTACGCAGCAAACTTTGAGCTAGCGCGGCCATACATTTAGCGCTTGATCATTTCTAACAGGTTATCATGTCTTTCCACTTAACAACAACTCCATTCTAGTAGAAAGGCTGCGGTCATCTTATTTGGTTAATGTCCATTCTCCACTTATGGTTGTCGGGATAGATAATTACGTTTTCATCTTCACTCATAAAATAGACTACTTTACTCTCTTCACCAATTTTTCTATCCATTTTTCCAGTTAGTGTCAAGTCTCCCAACTTGCCTTCTGTGTCTAGCGCATCTTCTTGGGTATTAATCTCATAGAGCTCACCAGTTGCTATATTTATCATAAAATTAGTATCGACTACATGTCTTAGTTGATTGTGGTAATTTCGTGCACTAGCTATTTGAGCCAATTGTATTGCCTTATCTCTCAATATTGGCTTAGTGTCTTGCCAAATTAAGTACCCTTCAATTAGTGGGGCAACTGCTTCAGCAATTTTTGCTGCTTTTCCAACTGCCTTTCCAAACGTTTTTAATGCATTTTTGAGGCCCCCTTTATTTAGTTGAGGTGTAAGTACAAAACCTCCCATGCCTGGTCTTGGGCTTCTTGGAACTCTATTTACTCCCTTAAACCCCCTGGCGGTTCTACCTCTGTTTGGTGTTTTTATTTTACTTCCACTTTCCCTTACTGTAGTTTGCCTATTTCTCTTTTTTGGTTTAGCTTTTTCAGATTTTCGTCCTGACTTTTTTTTCTTTTTTTTATCCGAATCGTTTGACTCATCTTCAGTTGGATCTTCCTGATTTGAAGGTCTTGTTGAGTCATCTTGTGGCTCCTTTACCTTTTCTTCCATTGCTTGTTTTTCTCCTTCTACCCCAACACCTTCTTTAACTTCGATGGGTGCGAAAATCATTCTATATTTATGATATAGTCTTCTTAATCTTTCCATCACTGACACTTCCGTATTGGCAGGTTTTCCCGTTTCTCCATTTGGGTCAATAGTGTTAATTGGGTTACTACTAACAAATTTATATAGGTTGTTACCATCAATTCTCCCAACTGGATCACAACTCAACCACCTCCCCATCCAAGGTGCATAATACCTAGCTCCATAATAATAAAGGGAAGTCTCATCATCCCGTTCTTTTCCCGAGTACCTATACCGTTTCCTACTGGTTTCTGCCTGGTTTTTTCCAGCAATAAAAGAAGTACTTCCATTAGGATAATACTCTTCATAAGAAATAATGGCCGGGTTAGTGTCATTAGACAGTTCCAGCGTAGCAGATCCAAGATGATTAGTAAGTTGATAGCGAACACGTTTTTGGTTGTCTGTAGCTGTATTAGATTGGTCGGAGATTATTGGTTCGCCCGCGTTGAAGTTCTTTTCTATTTCAACAAGTGCAATTCGCTGTTGATCATCCATCACATGGATAGTGTCTCTGCGAAATATTTGCTTGGGTTGGCTAGAGATATACACTTCATATCCTCCCAGGTAAACCCGTTCTTCTGTCTTATTTCCTTTCCGGACTAATTTTCTTACTCTTTGACCGCCGGCATCATATTGATAAAAAGCACGATCTGCGCAATCAGGATTATTGTTGTTTACATTGAGTACGACTTCTGTGAGTTCATTTCGGTAGTTCCAATTTAGCGTGGAGAGGTGAGGCAACTGCTTTATGTTGCCATTTTCATCGTGTAG
>QQUB01000310.1 GCA_008501835.1 Bacteroidota bacterium | reverse complement strand
CATCAAGTGAAGTGACCATCAGTTTTGATATACCACAACAGCGTGCGACATTGATCCTGATGGATATCAGCGGACAGGAGATCAGGAGGATGCACAAGCAAAAGGCAGCGGATGAAGTGACAATGGATATGAGGGATTATGCCCAGGGAGTGTATTTGATGAAGATAGTGGTGGGAGATCAATTGGTGGTCAAGAAGGTGATGGTGGTTACAGGGTTCTAGTTGCTGGTTACTTGTTACTGGATTTGCAGACAAAAAAGGCCTGGGGTTCCGGGCCTTTTTTGTTTGTAGTTATTGGTCAGATAGAAAGGAAAAATTGGTTTTTGTTTTTAGCTGGTAGAGTACAAAACTGAATTCATCGAACTTTCCATTTTTTTGTTTAAAAATCTCCGATTTTTGAAACCTTAAAGCCTTGTAAATTCGTTATTAGAATAGCGGGATTTCGAAATTCGTTCTATAAAAAAAGGTTTTGAAATAGTTACCTTGAGGAGTCAAAAAACTCCTTTTAACTCTCTGGAAATTGGCTTGTGAAAATATGTCGCCGCCGATAATCCTTTTGAACAATGAAAACCAGGAACCTGATTTTTTTCTTTTCTTTTCTGATGTTTTGCTTGCCAGAACCAGATGCACTATTGGCTCAGCCAAATGATGTCAGACCTACTGTTGGATTAGTCCTGAGTGGAGGAGGAGCCAAGGGATTTGCGCATGTCCCTGTTTTGAGAATGATTGATTCACTTGGAATTCCTATCGATTATGTGGCAGGAACTTCCATGGGAGCTCTGTTGGGAGGGTTTTATGCTATCGGATATAATCCGGAGCAAATGGAAGCTATGATCCTTGCGGAGGATTGGGTAGGAATGCTGGATGACGCTCCCTTGAGACGTAATGTTCCGATTCTTAAAAAAGATGTGAATCAAAGACGACTTGCTTCCGTGGGTATTAAAACATTGAGAATGCCTGAAGAAGAAAGCAAAGTTGAAGTCTTATTTCCGCAGGCTTACCTGGCCGGACAGGAAGTTTTTGATAAGATCCTCGAATTGACAATAGGTTTCCATGATGAACAGAATTTTTTATCACTACCCAAAGGCTTTCTTTGTGTTGCAGCAGATCTTAAATCGGGTAGAGAAGTAGTGTTGACTTCAGGGAGCCTGCCACATGCTTTACGCAGCACTATGTCCATTCCAACGATGTTCAGCCCTAATTATTATGACGATATGATGCTGGTTGATGGTGGTGCAGTCAATAATCTTCCTTCAAACCACCTCAGGAATCTTGGTTGTGATATCATTATTGGTGTAAATGTCAGTGCTCCTTTTTCCCGTGTAGGAGATAACCCTTCGATGGCAGAAATTTTGGGACAGATTGGTATGATCACAGATTCTGAATCTTCGGAACAACGGAAATCGCTTTGTGATATATTGATTGAGCCGGATGTTTTTGATTATGGGGTAACTTCTTTTGGAGCGAAGAAAGAAATTCTTAACCGCGGGTATGAAGCTGCCCAAAAAGCCTTACCTGAATTGCAAAAGATTGCAGAAAGGCTAAGGCCGGGAGGAGCTCACCCCGGAGAGTATGGTTTTCATTTTCCTGACTCGATTGTGCTTACAGGAGTGTCCTTTACCGGAATGGACCAACTTACGGTCCAATACCTGGCCTCTAAATTTGACGTGCCGGTAGGCCAAAAAATAACCTATGGTTTTCTGGATCAAAAGAATAAAGAACTGTATGGTACAGGCAAAGTAGTTCAATCTCATTTTTTTCTTTATCGGACCAGTCAACCCTTGCACTACCATTGCGAAGTGGTGATAGAAGAGAAAAAAGCAGAAACCACCATAGGAGTAGGGTTGCATTATAATTCAGATCTGAAGACAGGAATTCTATTAAGTGGGGAAATGGATAATTTTCCGTTTAGGGGAAGTCGTCTGTTAACTAATTTTGTGATCAGTGAGCGTCCCCGATTCGATTTCACCTATTTGCTTGATGCAGGTAGACCATTTAGCCTTGGAGTGGATGCTAATTTGCGATTGTTCAACAATAGTCTTTATCAGGACAGGGCATTTATAGGCAGGTATCAGCATTTTGATAAATATGCTTCCATTTATGCCTTACAGACAATTGAGAATTCTGCTGTACTGAAGATTGGATTGGCCCTGAATCACAGCAGTTATAATATTGAAGATGTGCCGGTAGGCGTATTTCTGGACAGTATTGGTATTAACAGGGACATGGAATTCGACTATTTGCACTACGGTCCTTTTCTTGATCTTACCGTTGATCGTCTTGATAATCTTTATGTTCCGGAAAAAGGTGTTTTCGCTTCAATTCGTGGACAGGTGGTCATGCTTTCAGATCACACTAACTTTTCTGAAGTAGTTGATAATGCTTTTATTACAACTACGGCGAGATGGAAAAATGTCTGGCCGGTAGGGAAACGTTTTGATGTTATTACTGATTTTAATACCGGTGTGAATTTGTTCAACAGGCCTTCGCCAACCTATTTTCATATTCTGGGTGGGGCAGGAGATTATTTTTTCAACAACCAAAGGCCATTTTTGGGTTACAGGTATCAGGAGATCTTTATTCGTCAGTTTTTTGGATATGGGTTATTCGATCTCCGGTATCAGGTCATGCCCAGGATTTATGGATCTCTCATGCTAAATGCAGGCGTTTATAATGAAGACTGGGATGATTATACCAAATTTGGCGTACTTGAAGGTTGGGGTATAAAGGCTATTTGGATGTCTCCTTTTGGACCGGTTTCTGGTGCAGTACACAGCTCTTTTAATGAATCTGAATTAATGGGGTATTTGAGTATTGGGTTTGTTTTTTAGATAGAATCCAATTGAGTTTTTACACATAGTTTTTCCAGTTTTATGTGTCAAATTTCTACCATTCCTCTTCCATGAAATGCTTATTAATTAATGGCTTGGAATATAGTTCATATATTGTAACTTTTTTAGCCCGCGATCGTAATTATTAGATTGAACTCTCTTTGGTTTCTTGATGATCATTTTTGGCCCGAACTGTTTTCCTAACACAATAATTCTATTTTTTAATGAATTGGATTTGTTTCTCATTTTCCTGGAAGTTTTTCTATTTGGTAATCGGTTTTTCATTGTATTTTAATGTGCATGTTTTTTCTCAATCCTACTCTGAAGTTGGTTTATTGAATGGTATAAATGGCACCTGTGGTGACTGTGAATATGGAGGTGGAGTTAGTTTCGTTGATTTTGATGGAGATGGTCTGGATGATTTAACATTTGGTACGGAGCTAGGTCAAAACCTGATATTTTATAAGAACACAGGAAGTGGTTTCGAACTATTAGAAGCTCCGGTTGATAATTTTGACGAAAACAAACAAATCTTATGGTTTGATCTGGAAAATGATGGAGACAAGGATCTTTTCGTTGTCAATTATCAGGCTCCTAATAGGTTATATCTAAATAACGGTAATTTTAACTTTTCTGACATTACTGAAAGTGCGGGAATCATACTTGAAGATACTCCAAGTTTTTCAGCAGCAATTGGGGACGTGGATAATGATGGCTTATTAGATATTTTTGTCTCGAGTTATTCTTTAAATAATTTTCAGAATCGGCTTTATAGGAATAATGGGGATAATTCTTTTTCTGAAATTTCAGGTTCCGCAGGATTACCTGATAATTATGTTTTACCAAATGCTACTGCCTTTTTCGATTTTAATAACAATGGTCTTCAAGATCTATTTATTGGAAACGATAATCTAGCCTTTTTGAATCAAATGCTGAAAAATTTGGGTGATGGTACATTTGAGGATGTAAGTAGTTCTTCAAACCTTGATGTCGCCATGGATGCCATGAATGCAGGAATAGCTGATTACGACAATGATGGTGATCTTGATATTTATGTTACCAATAAAGTAAGTGAAAACCAACTTTTTCGGAATAACGGTGATGAAACATTTACAGAAATTGCATCTCAGGTTGGAGTGGACAACCAAATAAATCAATTAACCTGGGGAGGAAATTTCTTTGATTGTGATAATGATCTGGATCTTGATCTATATGTCAGCAGCTCTTTGAAGACAGCTGATTTTCCTTCAAAATTATTTATTAATGACTTAGGGAGTGGAAACTTTTCCACTATCCTTTTAGAAAATGATACTTTAAGCAGCTTTGCCAATGCCATAGGAGATTTTAATCTTGATGGTTTAATGGATATTGTAGTTAACAATGCCATTGTCAATAATATTCCAGATAATGAAGATGTATTTCAGCTCTGGCAAAACACGACGAGCAATGCCAACAACTGGCTGAAGGTATTTTTGGTGGGTACTGAAAGTAACCGGGATGGCATCGGCAGCTGGATCGAGATGTATATCAATGGACAAAAATACGTTCGTTATAAACACTGCGGTATTGCCTATATGGCTCAGAATTCAAATTTGGAACATTTTGGCATGGGGCCTTTTACAGAGGCAGATTCTGTCATCGTCCGCTGGTTGAGTGGCAATGCAGATATTTTCTATGATGTTACTGCCAATCAGATCCTGACCATCGTAGAAGGATCCTCCCCAATTATCAATTGCGATGAGGCTAATATTTCGGCTCCTGTAAGCATGGATGTTTCCATTTGTGATGGTGATGAGATTCCTGCATTGGAAGCCACTGCTGAGGCTGGCTACGAAGTGTACTGGTACGGTAATCCCACGGGAGGTCCTCTGCTTGTCAGCAATTCCACCACCTACACGCCCACGGGTGCTGG
>QQUB01000622.1 GCA_008501835.1 Bacteroidota bacterium | reverse complement strand
ACATGCAGTTCACTGATGCTAACCGTGTTGGTTTGCAGTTAAGTGAAGATATCGCTCAGGGTGACTGGAGATTATTGTTCATTTTCCGCGATGCAATCGAAAAAGTGACCGTTGAAGATGTAATGTATGTTGCAGAGACTTATTACAAGCCATCCAACAGAACCATAGGGATGTTCATTCCTGAGGAAAGCCCGGAAAGAGCAGAAATCCCGGATGCTCCAAATCTCATCTCTCTGGTAAGAGGTTATAAAGGAAAAGAAGCCATTGCCCAGGGAGAGGAATTTGACCCTTCACCGGAAAACATCGAAAAGAGAACCAACAAGGTTATTTTTGATGACGGATTGGAAATCGCTTTATTACAGAAAGAAAACCGAGGTGATGCCGTAGATGCACGCCTGGTATTACGCTTCGGAACGCTGGATGACTTCAGAGGAACATCAGCGATTTCCAACCTGACAGCACCTATGCTGACCAAAGGAACGAAAAATATGACCCGCCAGGAGATCCAGGATAAGCTGGATGCACTCAAGGCAACGGTGAATATTTCCGGTAACCTCAACAACGTTACGGCTACCATTAAAACGGAGAACCAGTATTTGCCGGAAGTGATCAAGCTCGTTGGAGAGATACTCAAGGAACCATCCTTCCCGGAAGAAGAATTCAACAAACTTGTGGAAGAACAACTTTCAGGCATTGAATCTCAAATGTCAGAACCACAAGCCGTGGCCGGAACGCTTTTCAGTCAGTTGGTACGTCCATATGACAAAGATGATCCACGTTATACCAAAACAATGGAAGAAAGCATCGAGGCTATCAAAGCTGTCAAACTGGAGGATTTGAAATCTTTCTACAAAGACTTCTACGGTGCTTCAGATGCGACCATGTCCGTTGTAGGTGATTTTGATGAAAAAGCTATTGGAGCTTTGGCAGTTAAAGAATTTGGTGCTTGGGAAAGTCCTAAGAAATTCAAGCGTATCGTTTCTGCATACAAACCAACCAAACCTGCCAACGAAAAACTGTACACTCCTGATAAGGCTAACGCCATGTTCTTTGCAGGAGTTACTATTCCGATGGGGCAGAATAATGATGATTACCCTGCCATGGTATTGGGTAACTTCATGCTGGGAGGTGGATTTCTCAACTCACGTCTGGCTACCCGTATCCGTCAGGATGAAGGGTTGAGCTATGGTGTTGGATCTTTCTTCAATGCAAGAGCTCTTGATGAAAATGCTGTATTTGGTGCTTATGCCATTTATGCTCCTGAAAATGTTAAAAAACTGGAACAGGCATTCAAGGAAGAGATTACTAAGGTTGTAGAAAAAGGCTTTACTGCCGAAGAACTGGAAGCTGCCAAAACAGGTTGGTTGCAGTCACGTGAAGTAGGCCGTTCAAACGACCGTGGACTCGCTTCTACCCTGGAAAGTAACCTTTACTACGACAGAGATATGATGTGGGCTAAGGAATTCGAGGAAAAGGTTAAGAACCTTACCGTTGAACAAGTAAATGCGGTAATGAAGAAATACCTTGAGAATCCTGAGAAATTCGTTTACGTGAAAGCGGGAGATTTCGAGAAATCATAATCAACGAATTTCTGGCAGAAACCCTGCCTGTAAGACGGACAGTTTCCAAGTTGAAACTGTCCGTTTTTCTTTTAATGTTAAAATTTACCTAACTTAGTTTACTTTTTAAACTAAGTACTGTATATTTGCGTTATCATTTTAAACCCTGTGACCTCTGTGCCTACTCAGTGATCCCTGCGGTTAATTTTTGAATTGTTTTACACCCTTAACAATCACACAACACTCGAATGAAAATAGCCATTGCACAACTCAACTTCCACATCGGTAATTTTGAAGGTAATACCGAAAAGATCATCCAGGCCACTCGTGAAGCCAAAGCTGCCGGTGCCGACCTGATTTGTTTTTCAGAATTGGCCATTTGTGGTTACCCACCAAGAGATTTCCTTGAATTCGACGACTTCATCCACCAGGCAGACAAAGCCATCAATAAACTGGCAGCCGAGGCACAGGACATAGCCATCGTGGTCGGTGGCCCGAGGAAAAACCCTGTGATTGAAGGAAAAGACCTCTTTAATTCAGCCTTTTTCCTTGCAGATGGAGAAGTAAAATTCATACAGAACAAAACCCTTTTGCCTACCTACGACATTTTTGATGAATACCGCTACTTTGAACCTGCATCAGAATTCGGCGTAGTCACCTACAAAGGCAAACGCATTGCCCTGACGGTCTGTGAAGACATCTGGAACATTGGCAATGAAAATCCGTTGTACACGATTTGCCCCATGGACGAAATGATGCCTCATCAGCCCGATTTCATGCTGAACTTATCTGCATCTCCATTCAGTTATAAACAGGCTGACGAAAGAAAAAATGTAATCAAGGCAAATACAGATCGTTATAATATGCCGATCTTTTATGTCAATCACGTCGGCGCACAAACCGAGCTTATTTTTGACGGTGGCTCCCTGGTATACTCCCCTGATGGCAGATTATTTGAGGAGCTCCCCTATTTTGAGGAATGTATCCATTATTTCGACCTTGATGAGGTCGCTAAAGGAAGAGATGATTCCGGGCAGCAATGTTCCAAAATTGCCAAAATTCACGATGCGCTGGTTTTAGGTGTTAAAGATTATTTTGGAAAACTTGGCTTCAAAAAAACCATCCTTGGACTTTCAGGGGGCATCGATTCAGCACTTGTAGCAGTTCTGGCCACCAGAGCTCTTGGAAAAGAAAACGTAAGAGTGTTACTCATGCCATCCCAATTCTCCAGCGACCACTCAGTTAATGATGCTCGTGAACTTGCTGAAAATTTAGGGATTCAATACGATATTATTGAGATCGAAAAGATCTACAAGCAATATGAAAATACTTTGGAGCCATATTTCAAGGATATGCCCTTCAACATCGCAGAAGAAAACCTGCAAGCCCGTTCGCGGGGAATGTTGCTGATGGCCTTCTCCAATAAATTTGGACATATTGTACTCAATACCACCAACAAAAGTGAGATGGCTGTAGGATACGGTACCCTCTATGGTGATCTCTGTGGAGGCCTGTCCGTAATCGGCGATGTTTACAAAATGGAAGCCTTTGAACTGGCCAGATATATGAACAAAGACGGCGAAGTCATCCCGGAAAACATCATCACCAAACCTCCTTCAGCAGAATTGCGCCCGAATCAATTTGACACTGACAGCCTCCCACCCTATGAAGAACTGGATCAAATCCTATTCCAATACATTGAAAAACGAAAAGGCCCAAAGGAGATCATCGCCATGGGCTTTGATGAAAAGTTAGTACGCCGCGTATTACGGCTGGTTAATATCAATGAGTTTAAGAGGTACCAGACAGCACCTGTGTTGCGTGTATCACCAAAAGCCTTTGGCATGGGAAGAAGGATGCCTATTGTCGGGAAGTATCTGGCTTAGAGGGGGAAGGGAACAAGGACAAAAGGGAATAAGGACAAAAGGGAACGAGAGAAAAAGGGAATTGGTGAATACGAGAAGTGAATTTGGAGCCAGGGAGCGCCCTTCTCTGAAAAATCTGTGAAATAAACCTATAAAAAAGGTCTCATCGAAACCAAATCCCGACAAAAAAACATGGTCTCATCGAGACCAAATCCCGGTAACAAGGTACGAAGTGCCTTGGGGCGGGAAAACAATCTGGGTGTGCCGTAGGTACACAATAATATTCCCGGTCAGGAAAAGTTGATATTTTCCCTCCAAATATTGGCCCAACCAGCAGATGGGAGTTTGGTTATTTCCTTCAGGAATATCTAAAAAATACGGATAAAAGAAAATTCATCATAGGCAGCCCTGAAGATGCTGAAAGTGTAAAATGGGCTAAACTTATCACGGATATTCATGGCATTAAATGGCACTTCTTACCAAACAAAGAAAAAGATCAGTTAGTGGCTGAATCATTTATTAAGGAAATTGCCGATACTTTGGCAAATCATCAGGTGATGGTATTAAATCCTTAACTAAAATACTATTTCTCGGAGAAATAGTATTTATACCTCTACACCCTTCACAAAAGCCCGCGCCACCACATCACTCCCAAAAGCATAGGGAATATACGCCGGCGAAGGAATCGGTTTGGTAATGAAAAAGTTAGCCACATTACCTTTTTTAATGCATCCATGATCGGCTTCGAGTTCCATCGCATAGGCTCCGTTGATAGTTGCTGCATTGATGGCCTCTTCCGGTAACATTTTCATTTTTACACAGGCCAAGGAAAGCACAAACGGCATTTTCCCGGAAGGGGAAGAACCCGGATTGTAATCGGTGGCACGGACTACGGGTAATCCTGCATCAATGAGTTTCCTTGCCGGAGGGAATGGGTCATTCAGGAAAAAAGGTGCTGATGGCAACATAACCGGCATGGTGTTACTTTCAGCCAGGCAGGCAATCTCCTCGTCATTGATAACCTCAAGATGATCCACAGAAAGTGCCCCGCCATTGACACTGGCTTCAATGCCTCCCATGGAATTGAACTGATTAGTATGGATCTTGGCCTTCAACCCATATTTTGCACCAGCTTCTATGATCCGTGAAGTTTCTTCGGGAGAAAAGAATCCCTTTTCGCAAAAAGCATCGATATAATCAGCGAGGCCTTCTTCCGCAATTACCGGTAGAATTTTTTCAATTAACAACTTCATGTAGCCTTCCCTATCCTGCTTATACTCCTGTGGCAATGCATGTGCCCCTAGAAAAGTGGCTTTTATGGTCAAC
>QQUB01000330.1 GCA_008501835.1 Bacteroidota bacterium | reverse complement strand
AGTTTTCATATACAACTCGAAAACCCACAGGGCTACATTATGATCCAAAAGATCCTTGAACAGGTTCTGTTCAAACCACCCAATGTGGCTGGCTGGCCGGGAGATAAAAAGTGGATCGATAGCAGTCGTCTGGCTTTTAGAATGAGGCTCCCATCAGTTTTACTGACCAATGGGGTGATCGATCTGGCACCTCCGGTAGATTTGGAGGCTAATCCCGAAGATGATAAAAAAAGAGGATTGACCAAGAGACTGGGCGCCCAAGCAGATTGGGATCAATTCTTTAAAGAAAACAGAGGTGTGGCTTTTGAAAAGTTGCTATTGCGAAGCCCACTTAGTCCGGCAGCATTCAATTTGTTGAAAAGTAGTGAAGTAGAATCTGAAAAAGAAACTGTGCTCAGAATTCTCTCATTACCGGAATATCAACTCTGCTAACTCGTAACCCGAAACCCGTAACTCGTAACTCGTAACTCGTAACCCACAACCATTATGCAAAGAAGAAAATTTCTCAAAAATACAGGATTGATCGCCAGCGGGACTTTGTTAGTTCCGGGATTTTTAAAAGCAGGATATCTTAATGCCGGTTTGAATACAGGTGGCAAAAAGCTGGTAGTCATCCAGTTGAGCGGAGGCAATGACGGCCTCAATACGGTTGTCCCTTTTGCAAGTGATGATTACTACAAGGCCAGGCCATTCCTTGGTCTCAAGGATAAGGACATCATCAGACTGGATGATTACCAGGCGTTAAATGCAAACCTTTCCGGATTGGCTGATCTTTATAATCAGGGAGATGTTTGTGTCCTCAACAGCGTTGGTTACCCAAACCCAAATCGTTCCCATTTCCGGTCTATGGATATCTGGCAGTCAGCCAGTGATTCAGATGAATATGTATTCTCCGGTTGGCTGGGGAGGTATCTGGATCACAATTGCAGTAATGCTCATGATATCATTGAAATCGGGAATACTTTATCCCTGGCCATGAAAGGAGATCATGGAAGCGGTTTGGCTATGAAAGATGCAAAAACGCTGTATCGGACAGTTCGCGATGACCATTTCGGGCAGTTGTCCGATCTGGCCAAAGGGCATACTTCAGGAGCTGCGAACCTCGACTTTTTATATAAAACCATGGTAGATACCCAGGAATCAGCCAAATATGTTTATGAAAAAACAAAGGTCTATAATTCGAAGGCCGAATACCCGATGAACGCTTTTGCCAAAAGCCTGAAAACAGTGGCAGAGTTTATCCAGTCAGGGGTAGAAACCCAGGTTTATTATGTATCCCTTAATGGTTTTGATACCCACGTGAACCAAAAAGGAACCCATGGTCGGCTATTGAAAACCTACGGGGACGGAGTAAAGGCTTTTGTGGATGATCTTAAACAATCCGGACATTTTAAGGATACCCTGATCATGACGTTTTCAGAATTTGGACGGCGCATCAAACAAAATGCCAGCGGAGGAACAGACCATGGTAAAGCGAATAATATGTTTCTCATTGGAGATGGATTAAACGGGGCGGGAATTTTTAATAAAATGCCTGATCTTTCCAAAGCGGATAAAGGAGATATTGCTTTTGAGATAGATTTCCGCAGGGTGTATGGAGAGGTTATTGATCAGTGGATGGGAGCTAGTTCCGGCCAGGTGTTGGGGCGTGATTTTAAATCTTTAGGTATTATCTAATCCCAGACAAAAAAAGCGTTCCGGAAATTTCCGGAACGCCAAATCAAAAAACTTTCATATTTATGCTTAACTATTCAGCAATGAGTCGGTCTGGAAACCAGTCTGACTAACAGTGCTGATAACTTTTAAAGCTTAGGACCAGCTGCAAGGATCTCAGGGTTTACACCCGCTTCAAATTGTTTGAAGTTCTCCTGGAACAATGTGATCAGCTTGTTTTTGGTTTCCTCATATTTGCCCATTTCCTCCCACGTGTTTTTAGGGATGAGTTTCTTGGCATCAACACCAGGACATTCCAAAGGAATTTCAAAACCAAAGTTAGGATCCATGGTTGTTTTTACACCTTCGAAAGAACCCTCATGAATCGCATCGATGATCGCACGAGTATATTTCAGTTTAATTCTGGCACCGATTCCGTAAGAACCACCGGTCCAGCCTGTGTTCACCAACCATGCCTGTGCACCTGATTCTTTCAGTTTCTTAGCCAGCAATTCTGCATATTTATTTGGGTGCCACATCATAAAGGCAGCTCCGAAACAAGCAGAGAAAGTAGCTTCAGGTTCCGTTACACCCATTTCCGTACCGGCAACTTTGGCAGTATATCCTGAAATGAAGTGGTAACTTGCCTGCTCAGGAGTCAACTTGGAAACCGGAGGCAAAATACCGAAGGCGTCACAAGTCAGGAAGATGATATGTTTAGGAGTTCCTGCAACACAAGGGATCTTAACATTATCAATATGGTGAATTGGATAAGAAGCGCGTGTGTTTTGAGTAATGGAAGTATCGTGATAGTCTACCTCTCTGGTTTGTTTGTCATAAACTACGTTTTCCAGTACTGTACCAAAACGGATAGCTCTGAAAATGTCCGGCTCTTTCTCCTCAGAAAGGTCGATCGCTTTTGCATAACAACCACCTTCGATATTGAAGGTTCCTTCCTCAGTCCAAACGTGCTCATCATCACCAATCAACTGACGCTTAGGATCAGCACTCAAAGTTGTTTTACCAGTTCCTGACAAACCAAAGAGAACAGAAACATCTCCATCTTCACCAACGTTAGCAGAACAGTGCATTGGCAATACTTCTCTCAGTGGCATGAGGTAGTTCATGATACCGAATATACCTTTTTTCATCTCTCCCGCATACTCAGTACCAAGGATAACGATCTCCTTAGCTTCGATATTAACATCGATACTGGTTTTGGAAGTCATGGTAGGGGTGTGTGCATTGGCCGGGAAACCACCTCCGTTGAAAACAACGTAATCAGGGTCACCAAAATTAGCCAATTCTTCATCAGTTGGCATGATCAGCATATTCTGCATAAATAAGGCGTGGTATGCACGAGTACAAACGATACGTACTTTCAGCCTGTATTTTTCATCCCATCCTGCAAATGCATCAACTACGAAAATTCTTTCCCTGGTATTGAGGTAATCAATAGCGCGTTCACGATTAATGGCATAGATGTTTTCATCTATAGGGATGTTAATGTCACCCCAATCGATATTGTGTTCCGATTCAGGATGTACTACAATTCTTTTGTCCTTAGGGCTTCGTCCTGTTTTAGCTCCGGAATATACCAATAACGCACCCGTGTCGGAAATAGCAGTTCCTTTTTCTGCGCGCAAGCCTATTTCATAAAGGCCAGGTACACTGGTGTTACGGTGAATTTCCTTTACACGGATACCGTACTGTTCAAGATTAAATGCCATGGATCTTTTTGTTTTTAGTTAGTAGAAATAATTCGCAAGCGAAGGTAGTACATTTTCTAACTTAGGAAAAGACCATTTTAGTGATAATCCTCAACGAAAAACCCAAAAACATATTGATTTTTATCAATTTGGCGTATATCTGGTGTATTTTTTAAAAAATGGATGTTTTTGACAAAAAATTGACAGCCTAAAACTACTTATTTGAAGTTCAATTTGTTTTCAAAATAGGGCCTGTTGATTATCCAAAGATGGTCTGGAAAAAAATCTTCAGGTAATTTTTATCTCACCTGGAATAGGATTAGCTGAAAAATTTGAACTCCCTGTATATCTGAAACGTCTATCGTGAATCCAACTCATTTGATAATCTGAAAATTTGACACCTTAATAATTGGTTTTCAAGACGTTGTGTCATGTTTTTTTGTGGAATTTTAAAATTTTCTGCCATTTTTTCAGATTTCTCCTGATGGCACTTTTATTGAACACTGTTTTTTGAAATGAAAACTAAATGGTTTAACCAAAAACAGATAAATTATGGGAGCTTTAGTCAAATAGAACGAGAGCGGATTTCCTGCTTTTTCAAAAATGTTTGATGATTTTTTCAAAACTGAACTCCCTGTTATTCCTGAAAATCCCAATACTGAATAAAATGAATTATAAGGATTATTATAAAATACTGGGAGTCAGTAAAGATGCGGATAAAGCGGCCATCAAAAAAGCATACCGCAAACTTGCTGCCAAATACCATCCTGATAAAAATCCGGGAGATAAAGCTGCGGAAGAACAGTTCAAAGCTGTCAACGAGGCCTATCAGGTATTGAGTGATGATGAAAAGCGGAAAAAGTATGAACAGCTTGGCGCAAATTGGGAAACCTATCAGCAGACAGGTTTTGATCCTTCCCAATTTCAACGGTCCGGACAAGGACAGGGAAGTCAGACCTTTTATTTTGAGGGGGATCCATCCGAATTTTTTGGCGGAGATGGGGGAAGCGGATTTTCTGATTTCTTTGAAATGTTTTTTGGTGGAGGCGGAACTCGTGTAAAGGATGATTTCGGAGGATTTGGAAGCAGACGCAGGAAACGGGCAATAAAAGGCCGGGATGTTGAGGCTGAAATGGAAATTAGGTTGGAGCAGGCCTATAAAGGTGGCATGAGATCCTTTGAATTAAATGGCCAAAAACTGCGCATAAAAATAAAACCCGGAGCATACGACGGGTTGCGGATAAAGATCAAAGGAAAAGGTCAGCCCGGAATAAACGGCGGTCCAAATGGTGATTTGTTCATTCGCTTCAAAATGATACCCCATCCTACCTTTAAGCAGGAGAAGGATAATTTACTAATTGAAAAAACAGTCGATATGTACAAGGCGGAACTTG
>QQUB01000153.1 GCA_008501835.1 Bacteroidota bacterium | reverse complement strand
TTCATCTGGTTGGCAGGCTTCCAATAGCTTCTGTGAAACGGGCCTGAATAACTTCAACCACTTTCTTCTGGAGATGTTATCCAATGAGCTTACCCTTTTTTGTAGCTGTTCTATTTGGGAAATAAAATCCTCCCTCCAATTGGATAAATTTTCTCCTTCCCCCTGATCCCAAACCTCTTCCAGCCTTTTCCAAAGATCAAAATACTGTTCGTTAATTGGTTTTTGCATTTCATTTAGTTTTTATCTATCTCAGTAATATCAATTTTAATGTTTGAACTTTTTGAGCTGTCCGCACTGTAAGGAAATAAATACCATTGGGAACTTTCAGCCCGTGTTCATTTTCACCATTCCAATACCATTCCATTTTTCCTGACTGCTTAAGAGCATCCAGATCTAACGAGAGCACTCGTTTTCCAAAACTGTCAGTAATATAGGCAATAATTTCCCCACCGAGATCAGGATGCCCTACTTCCAATGTCAATAAACATTTGTCTGAAAAAGGATTGGGTTGTGCGGTAACCGTTATTTCCCTCTCCATCGTTTCAAGCTCCTCATTACTCACTGTTGGCCAATCATACTCCCAACAATCCAGGCAAGGTTCGCCCCCGTTTTCAATATCCAGAGCCAGGAATGCAGTGAATTTTGACAGTACCCGCTCGGTTTTACTAATATCAATAATCTCTTGCTCATCACTATTCCCAGAGGCCTCCCCTTCCAGGAATCGAATATGATGGCCTGTCCAGGTTTCCCTCAGCAAGGTATCTGCATCCCAGAATTGTTCAGGTTGGATCGTTTTGGAATCCTCCACAAAATTCCCTTCGCTGCCAAAGCCTATAAATTCCAGATCCATGGGCATTTCACCAATAAATTTTCCGACCTGGAGAATTGGTCTGCCTGGATTTTCAGACTGTCCCATATAATGTTGCCGGTATTGATCAAAAGCAAATCCCCCCTCCATTTCGGTATCAAAATCAAAGAAATAGTCTTCCCGGAACAAATCAGCAAATGCTGCGGAAATACTTTCCCAGGGATTAAAAGCCCCACCAAAAGTACTGTAAAAGACCCCGGAGGTACTGAAGGTCAGATTTTCATACAACTCTTTATGATCGTAATAAATGATAAACTCGCCATCCCACCACCAATCTGTATAATAATTGAGATTTTGATAATTAACAATATTAATCCGTATATCATCACCACCGATCAGGGTCAGGATCTGCTCCGTCAAGCTTTGCATTTCCCAATAATTCTCATTATCTGAATTGGCAATGAGTAGAATATCTCCATCTCCTCCATTATTTTTGGTGAAATTTATCCCATCCTCCAGAAGGTTAATCAAATTAGCAAAATTATTGATTGGATCGACTAAGGAAGATAAAGCCGCATTAAGAGAGCTTTCCTCTCCTGATATCCAATCATCGGAAAGCATATGATTGCCACCTTGTTTTGAAAAAATGATATTGAAGCTATCCTGGACGGAGAGATTTTCCCTCATTACTTCCTTGAGGTGGCTGAAAAGACCTTGCTTATTGACATAGGAATTGGGGTTATAATTGTCAATGAGTACAAGAATCTTTTTCGCTTCTCCCTGATGGTTTACCTCTGGCGGCATATAGGCCAATTGGTAAAAATGGTCATCTCCATCTGTAAGTGTCTCTGCATAAACCCCGTTGCCATCAAACGGAGCGTCTACTTCAAACTTGATAGGAAGTTTAAAAAACTCATTAGGAATATCCACAGCCATTATTTCGCCATAAACCGGATCTGTTGAAGATTCAAAGAATAGATTGCCCATTCCACTTAAAGTCAACTTTGGATTGGTCCAATTTTCAGCAGGACGGGTAATAATACGTGCTGATGACAATGGAATATTAGAATGATTAAACATCTGAGTCGGCAACCAGGTTTCAACGGAACTCTCAGACCATATTGCTGGTGTAAGGTAGGTTATTTTAACTTTCCTGTAACCGTCAATGTCCAATGGGAAAATTCGCAGCTGATATCCACCCCCCTCTTTTCGATACAATAGAGATGGATCCTCCGCACGATCCACAATACCCTCATAAATATTGGTGGCCGTACGGATATCGTAAACATCTGCTTTCACAATGGTTGTTTCATCCGGCAACCAAAGCCAGGAGTCATGAACAATCGCTCCGGAAGGTAAAGAGAAATCAAGGACAATTTCCAACTCATTTCCCCAGAGGCCGGTACCTGATGCCGACATGGTGAGGAATAATTCTACTTCCATATAAGCCCCCTGCGGCTGGACTGCAATAACAACTTCTTCAAAGGTCCCGTCCTCGCCGTAGACATCGAACCATTCCGTTTCAAAAATTTTCAAGGAAGTTTGTGCTGAAAGAACTGAGCAAAAAAGGAATAAAAAAGACAGGATAAAGGTAATACGTGTTTTCATTTTCATTTGTTTTGTAGAAATGGCATCAATTTGTGCACTGAATGAGAGCAGATTAACCGCCATTTTCAGTTAAAGAATCTTTTCTTAAAATAATCCTTTAACACAATAATTTCAGGAAAACAAATTGATATGCAATTTGAATTACACAAAAAACAATGGGTTAAAAAAAGAATAACAGACTTTTCCCCACCCTCAAAAACGCCTAAAAATCATGTTGTTAGCTTGGGGCTGCGAGTTACAGGTTGCGGGTTACGGGTTGCAGGATAAAAGTTTATCTGATTAATAAAACCGTTACAGATTCAGCTTGTTTTTTATTTCAATCACTGAAATATTTCTCCAATTACTAGAACTCGGAACACGAAACTCGTAACCCGTCACCTCCTCAATCATGTCGTTTATTATCCAGGGAGGCTACCGCAAATTCCCACAAGTCTTCATATGGTATGATCTCCACTTCATGAGCCTGATTGGCAAAATCCAATGGTACTTCATCCATTTTCTGTCGGTATTTTTTGGATCTTCTCAAGGTGGCAGTCCTGTGAAACCCGGAAATCGGCATTTGCATCAGCATTTTGATAAAACAGTTACTGCGGAAAGTTTCATCCTTTTTCAGATATCGGGAGCAATATTTTTCTGTAGTTTCCAGACGTTCAAAAGCCGCATCGTATTTCCCCTGATCTATCAAAAACAGAAAGTGGATGATCAATATGGGTACGTTCAATCCGCGCTTATCTTTTGAATACTCCGGTACATCATTGAGGAATCTTGCCAGCCTGAATTTGGAAAACTCATTCTCTCCGGCTACTGGTTTGATCTTGCCCAAATTAACAAGATAGTGTACATATGCTCCGTACAGGGCCCAGTTTTCCCTGATAGTTGAAGGCATAAACTTAAAATGTTTGCTATGAGTAGATTCCCTGTAAATCATATAGGCATCCTGATAATGCCCGGTATGCATGGCCAGCATAAAACCGTGGATCTGCCTGGTGAACCAGTTGAAATTACCTTTTTGGGTAAGGGCCTTGGCTTTTTCAATGGCAAGTTTTCCTGCTTCATATTGTTTCAATTGAATATGACAAGTCACCTTCTGATTCAAAAAAGCTCCAATGGCAATATTATTGGCCATTCCCTTCCGTTCAAAGAATTCAATAGCATCCTCACAAACCTTTAGCGTTTCCCGGTATTCATTAATTATCAGATATCGAATCAATAAAATAAACCGTCCATATAAATGAATGGTCCCATTTTGAAATTTCTCCATTAGCGGTTTCAGCTTTTGATAGTACATCTCCGCTGTTTCACTAATTTCCTCATTAGCCGCCTGGGATTTTATTTTAAACATGACCATACCATAATACTCAAAAGCCGTATCCTTGGCCAGTTTGATCTCCATGTGTTCATGGTACAAGTCATTATACCGATTCAACTGCTTAAAGTCTGCTTCCCAGGTACTATAATGCTCCCGAAGGTATAAACTAATATCTGCGATAATATCCGAAAACCCATGCTTTAGAGCAACCTTGAGGACCTGTTTACTCAAAGCCACCGCCGAAGATCGTGCCTGGCGTAAATACAAGATCTTTATGGCTGTCCAGTTTCGGAAACACTCCTGGAAGGCATTATCTCTTTCATCAAAATGCTTCGGGTCAAGAAAATAAAGGGTATTGAGCATATCTTTTTTGAGATAGCTCTTTAGCTTGCGATAATTACCAGTTTTGGAAGATTTGAACCCCAGGGCGATGGCTGCCTCTTCATCTGTAGCTACCTCTTCATTGGAAAGCAGTTCATAGAACCTTTCAATCTTTCCCATTTTTGAGGACGAGCCATTGGAATTCCCTAATACACGGACATGGTCCTGCCGGTATTTTTTCAGAATGAGTGCGAGTTCCTTGAGTTTTTTCATACTAAATTACCCAACAACGGGGGGTTTGTTGTAAAAAAATAGTACGGGTGAATCAATTTACCAAATAGGTATGGTAGGGAACTTATTGGTTAGGTGTACCGCCCAAATATAAATAACTAATCAAGGAAAAATAAAATTTACCGGTAAATCTTATGTAAATAATTCATTAAACCATGAGTCAAAAAATATCCAAAAACACACATAACCAGCCAAAATCAATAAAAGGAATAAAAAAATTCATTAATAAACCAATACAACCTTCACTCCTGCATTATTTTCAAATCACCCCATCCTCACCACACATATTTCAAACCAATTTTTATTCTTATAAATCTGCAATTTTCAATTCAATAATCACATAAGACCTGATTATTTGAAAAAAAATACCATAATTCATGCCATTCAAAACATAAAAAAACTTTCCTGCAAATAAGCATTTAGGCAAAATTCT
>QQUB01000780.1 GCA_008501835.1 Bacteroidota bacterium | reverse complement strand
TTTTTAGTTGCTCGTGAAACAGTAGCAAGTTTCATTTCCGCCGAAAGGTATAAAAAGGTGATCATCATCGGTGCTGACAAAATGTCTTCTATCATTGATTACACTGATCGAACCACCTGCGTGATATTCGGAGATGGAGCAGGAGCGGTATTACTTGAACCAAGTGAGGAAGAAAACGTGGTCCGTGATGCCATTCTTCATAGTGACGGGGTTGGGGAAAAATACCTCAAACAAAAAGCAGGAGGTTCTCGTTATCCCGCCAATGCAGAAACCGTTCTTGCAAGAGAGCATTTTGTCCAGCAGGAAGGAGGTCCAGTTTTTAAAGCAGCCGTAAAAGGTATGTCTGATGTGGTGACCCGCATCATGGAAAGAAACAATTTATCAAAAGATGATGTTAACTGGCTTGTGCCTCACCAGGCTAATCGGCGAATTATCGAAACTGTTTCGAGATTGGCTGATTTTCCGATGGACAAAGTAATGGTTAATATCCATAAATTTGGAAATACAACAGCAGGTACCCTTCCACTGTGTCTTTGGGACTATGAAGACCAGCTGAACAAGGGGGATGACATCATCCTGACTGCCTTCGGTGGAGGCTTTACCTGGGGAGCGGTTTACCTTAAATGGGCAATTTAATTTTTGTATCTTTGCACCGTTTTATTAAAAATTGATAAAAAATGGCTAGTACTTCAGATATCCGAAACGGATTGTGTATTGATTTCAACAATGACACCTATACCGTTGTATCTTTCCAGCATGTAAAGCCTGGAAAGGGAGCAGCTTTTGTTCGCACAAAGCTCAAAAGTCTTACAACGGGCCGGGTTATTGATAATACTTTTCCTGCCGGTCATAAGATCAATGAAATCAGGGTAGAAAGACGCAAATATCAGTTCTTATACAATGATGACATGGGTTATAATTTCATGAATAATGAAACTTATGAACAAGTCTCTTTACAGGAAGAAATGATCTCAAATGCCAAACTCCTCAAAGAGGGCATGATGGTTGACATCCTGTTCCACGCTGAAAATGAGCTTCCGTTGACGCTTGAAATGCCGCAGTATGTGGAGCTTGAAATTACCTACACAGAACCAGGTGCTAAAGGAAATACAGCAACAAATGCACAAAAAAAGGCAACTGTTGAAACAGGTGCTGAAATTCGTGTACCTTTGTTTATAAATGTAGGAGACTGGGTAAAAGTCGACACAGCAACAGGATCTTACATGGAACGAGTTAAAAAGTAATAAACATGACTTTTAAAGAGATTCAAGAGCTCATCAAGCAATTGAGCAAATCAAATCTTTCAGAATTCAAATTGAAAGATGGCGAGTTCGAATTATCTGTTCGAACTAAACATTACAACAAACAAAACGCTAAATCACAAATTATTACTCCTCAGGCCGTTATGCCTGCAGCTCCGGTTGCACCACCACCTGCGGCAGCACCTGCCAGCGCTCCAGCTGAAAAAGCAGCAAGTGCCCCTGCACCTGAAGCAGCTGAAGAAGGAGCTGGTAACTACCTGGAAGTAAAATCTCCAATGGTAGGCACCTTTTACCGCTCTTCCTCACCGGACAAACCACCTTATGTTAAAGTTGGTGACACTATTGAAAAAGGAGGCCCGGTTTGTATTATTGAGGCGATGAAACTGTTCAACGAAATTGAATCTGAAGTCTCCGGTAAGATCGTTAAGGTCATGGTGGAAGACGCTCAACCTGTTGAATACGACCAGGTGCTTTTCCTCGTTGATCCGAGTTAAACTAAAGACCAAAGTTCGCTGGCCGATTCATTAACAACTAACCAACTTTTAACATAACCGGCCGCATAGTACTTTGTGCTTTGATCTTTAAAAATTAAACCGACTAGGAGCATGTTTAAAAAAATACTCATAGCCAACAGAGGAGAGGTAGCATTGCGCGTGATTCGAACGTGTAGAGAAATGGGCATCAAAACAGTTGCGGTTTACTCCAGCGCTGACAGAGACAGCCTTCACGTACGTTTTGCTGATGAAGCCGTTTGTATTGGCCCGGCCTCTTCTGCGGAATCATACCTTCATATTCCAAGAATTATGGCGGCAGTGGAAATCACCAATGCCGACGCTATACACCCCGGTTACGGATTTCTCGCTGAAAATGCAGATTTTGCAGAGGTTTGTAAGGAATATGGCATTAAGTTCATAGGCCCTACACCGGAACAGATGCGTAAAATGGGGGATAAAGTAACTGCCAAGGAAACCATGATCAAAGCAGGCGTTCCTGTTGTACCCGGTTCCGACGGCTTGCTTAAAGATGCCAAACACGGCCTTGAAGTTGCTAAAAAGATCGGTTATCCGGTTATCCTGAAAGCGACAGCCGGTGGTGGTGGAAAAGGTATGCGGATCGTTTGGGAAGAAGAGGAGTTTGAAAAGAACTTTGATATGTGCCAGACCGAAGCAAAAGCTTCTTTTGGTAACGACGGAGTATATTGCGAAAAATTCGTAGAAGAACCTCACCATATTGAATTCCAGATCGCCGGAGACCAGTATGGAAAAGTGATCCACCTTTCTGAAAGAGATTGTTCCATTCAAAGGAGACACCAGAAGCTCATCGAAGAAAGCCCTTCTCCTTTTATGGATCCTGATCTTCGGGAAAAAATGGGGGTTGCCGCTGTAAAAGCCGGAGAAGCCATCGACTATGAAGGTCTCGGTACGGTGGAATTCCTCGTAGATAAGAACAAAGACTTTTATTTCATGGAAATGAACACCCGTATCCAGGTGGAACACCCGGTTACAGAGGAAGTCATTGACCATGATCTCGTAAAAGAACAAATAAAAATCGCCGCGGGCGAACCCATTACCGGTGAAGTATACCTGCCTCACGGACATGCGATGGAATGCCGGATCAATGCGGAAGATCCTTATAATGATTTCCGCCCTCATCCGGGGAATATTACTTCCTTCCACAGCTCTAAAGGGCATGGTGTTCGTGTTGACACACATGTTTACACCGGTTATACGATTTCTCCTTATTACGACTCGATGATAGCAAAACTCATCTGTCGTGCCCAGACCAGGGAGGAATGTATCAAAAAAATGGAAAGAGCCCTCGAAGAGTTCATCATCGAAGGCGTCAAAACGACTGTACCACTTCACAAGCAAATTATGAAAGACGAACGTTTCAGAAGCGGGAATTTTGATACCAGCTTCCTGAACGATTTTGAATTTAAAGAAAGTGACTAACAGTTTTTGGCGACTGATCGGAAATCTCCGAAGGTACAAGCTCAATGTAGGACTTAACATTTTCAGTAATATCCTCACTGCAGTTTTCACTGCTTTGAGTGCTCCTGTCGTGATTCCCTTTTTCCAGATCTTGCTGGGAACAGAAGACCTCGTGCTTGAAAGGCCGGATTTCAGTGAAGGCATTAGCGATTTACTCCCTCTGCTTCAGTATGAATTCAGTCAGATGATCCTGGAGAGCAGAGAAAATGCATTGTTTTATGCCTGCTTGATCATTGTAGTGGTCTTTTTCCTGAAAAATGTATTCCTGTACCTTTCCATGGTTTTCATGGCTCCGGTCCGGAACGGAATTACCAGGGATCTCCGCAACCAGATTTTTGGTAAGATACTGAACCTTCCTCTTTCCTTTTTCTCAGAAGAAAGAAAAGGAGATATGATGTCCCGAATGTCTTCGGATGTTCAGGAAATTGAATCCAGCATCCTGAATGTACTTGTGGTGGTTTTCAGAGAACCGCTTATCATCATCGGTTCTCTGGCGTTTATGTTTTATATAAGTGCTAAGCTGACCATCTTCGTATTCATTCTGATTCTGTTCACCGGTGTGGTTATCGGAGGCCTTGGCAAGACCCTCAAAAAAACCTCCAATATTGTTCAGACCAAACTGGGAACATTGGTTTCCATGACAGAAGAAGCACTTTCCGGGTTGAGGATTATCAAAGGTTTTAACGCAGAAAATTATCAATCCGATAAATTCGGAGAGGAAAATAATGAATACCGTAGCATCCTCACGAGGCTATTGTGGCGTAGGGATCTGGCATCACCTTTATCAGAATTTCTAGGGATCCTGACCGCCGCCGTTTTGCTTTGGTATGGCTCCCATCTGGTTTTTGATGGCGAACTTGATGCCACGACTTTTTTATCGTTCTTCCTGGCCTTTTTTAATGTTATCAATCCTGCAAAAGCATTTTCAAAAGCCTATTACAACATCCAAAAGGGTATCGCTGCCCTGAATCGTGTAGAAGAGGTCATTTTTGCCGAGGAGGCTATTAAGGATGCCCCGGATGCAAAACCAGTTGATGGATTTAGGGAATCAGTTGAATATAAAAATGTCAGCTTCGCCTATAATGAGATCGATGGTTCTGTGGTAAGGAATATCGACATTAACATTCCTAAAGGCAAAGTAATTGCCCTGGTTGGGGCTTCAGGTTCCGGGAAGTCGACTTTGGTTGATCTTTTACCTAGGTTCTATGACATTGAACAGGGCGAAATCACCATCGACGGAACCAATATCAAAAAATTCCAGTTGAAATCCCTCCGGGCGTTGATGGGTATCGTTTCCCAGGAAGCGATATTATTCAACGACACCATTTACAATAACATCGTTTTTGGTATGGAGGGGGTAACCGAAGAAGAGGTGATCAAAGCAGCGAAGATTGCCCACGCCCATGAGTTTATCCTGCAGACGGAGAACGGATATCAAACCAATATCGGCGATAGAGGAAACAAACTCAGCGGAGGCCAGCGTCAAAGGATCACTATCGCAAGAGCTATTCTTAAAAATCCCGACAT
>QQUB01000114.1 GCA_008501835.1 Bacteroidota bacterium | reverse complement strand
TAAAGCCTCTTTCAAAATCCATAAATTATGAAAAAGGGGTTTTCAACAGTTTTAGTATTGTTTTTTGCCTTAACGTCAGTTTTTTCCCAGGCCGGAGAACTCGATCCCTCCTTTGCCGATGGAGGAATTTTGACCTGGAACGTAAGTGGAAACCACAATAACGGTCACGGTATTGCTGTCCAGCCGGATGGAAAAATCCTGATAACTCTTACAGGTGGATTTCCTGAAGACAATGATTTTGATATTGGGATAGTCAGACTTAATGAGGATGGCTCAGTTGATTCAACATTTGCCAACAATGGCCTTTACCACCTTGACAATCCGATTGGATCAGATCTGGTTTATCATCTGGAACTCTTAGAGGATGGAAATATCATGGTAGCTGGCGGTTATGCAACAGAAGCCTACGATCAGGATTTCATTCTTATTAGGTTAAAATCAGATGGTTCTCCTGATGCTTCCTTTGGACAAAACGGATTGGCCATTCATTCCATTGGCAGTGAGGAAGATTATGCCAGATGTATAACGTTTGACCAGAACGGTAAAATTCTCGTTGGAGGAATCAGCTATAATCCGGATCCGGATGTTTATGAAATCAGACACGTAATCAGCCGGTTTAATTCCGACGGATTAATAGATACTACCTTCGGAGATAATGGAAATTTTATTTGGAACAACGGAGGCATTTATAATGAAACCTGGAATATTGAAGTAGCTGATGACGGGAATATCCTCACCTCAGGAAAGACTTCTCCGAATGGTACTGACAGAATGTGTATTTACAAGGTTTTGGAAGACGGAAGTGCTTTTGATACCACCTTTGCCAATGATGGAGAAATGCTGGCTACATTTGGATCAATGGCATACGGAATGATCATTCACTCAAATGGCAACATCCTTATAACCGGTCCAAACTATAATGTACAAGGAGCAGATCTGGTTGTATTGGCCTACGATCAGGACGGAACATTAAATACCAATTTTGGCCAGGAAGGTGTTTTCCTTATAGATGTTCATGCGGTTGACATTGGGTTAAACCTGATTGAACAAAGTGACGGCAAAATCATAGCCGTTGGAGAGTCCGGGGCGCAATTATTTGGTACTCCACCAAGAGGTTTCTTTTCAACAAGAATGTTTGCTGATGGCACACTCGATACATCCTGGGGAGGAGAAGGCCATGTTACCAATGTAACAGGCTGGATGGGATGGGCCAGCGATGTGGCCATTCAACCAGACGGAAAAGTACTATTGACCGGTGTAACGGCCAACGATTACAATGAATTACAAGTGATCAGATATGGCAATTACATCGATGCCGATATGGATGGATATGAATTAAATGAGGACTGCAACGATCAGGTTTTTGAAATAAATCCCGGAGCAGAAGAAATTGCCAATAATGGAATTGATGAAGATTGTGACGGCATGGATTTACTCGTTGGAATAGACGAACTGAATTCTGCTGACTTTTTCAAATTATTCCCAAATCCTGCCACCACCCTTGTTCAACTCCAACCCTACCCTGGTTCCCCAACAATTCAAAAACTCGAACTGATTGATTATACAGGAAGGGTTATTCGTGAACTGGATTCAGAAGTAAGGAATATTCCTATCGTGGATCTTCCTGCTGGTATTTGGTTTTTCAGAATTTATACCAACGAAGGCCTTTTTGTTAAAAAATTGGTCAAAAACTAAATAATAATGAATCTAAGAATTCTAACGTACTTCATTTTTCACTGGTTGCTGATTTCAACTGTTTTCGGACAATCTGGATATCTGGATCCAAGTTTTGCCGATGAAGGTATCATGACATGGAATGTCAGTGGAAAGCAGGATAACGGACATGGTATCGGAGTGCAAAGTGACGGAAAAATTGTCGTTGCAAGTTCAGGAGAGTTTTTTGATATTTTCGGTTTTAATATCGGTGTAGTCCGGCTTACCGAAGATGGAAATATTGATTCCACTTTTGCCGATAACGGCAGGTTCCTTTTTGGCGATGAATTTTCCTCAGGATTTATTTATCACCTGGAGGTTTTAGCCGATGATAAAATACTAGTTGCAGGTGGATACTCTGTCGACGGAAGTCTTAATCAGGAACTGATAATCATCAAACTTCTGGCAGATGGCACACCTGATACATCCTTCGGAGACGATGGTGTAGTACTTCAACAAATAGATGATGGCGAGGACTATATTCATTCCTTTGTCATAGATTATAAGGACAGGATCGTTGCCGGGGGAACATGCAACATTGCGGGAAGTGTCTACAGTAAGAACTTTGTGGCCCGTTTTGAGCCAAACGGAATCGTGGATACTTCTTTTGCAGATAATGGAGTCTTCATCTGGAACGATAACGATAATTACAACGATGTCTGGGATGTAGCAGTATCTGAGGATCGCGCCATTTTCGCTTCAGGAAGAGGCAAACCTTTTGGGACCAACCGACTTTCTGTTTATAAAATCCTGGAGGATGGCAGTTCTCTGGATTCCACTTTTGCAGATAATGGAGAATTATTTGCTCCATTTCAGGGTACAGCGTATGGGATGGTCATTCACTCCAACGGCAACATTCTCATTACCGGACCTAACTATAATGTCAATGGTGCAGACCTTGTGGTATTAGCTTATCATCAGGATGGTACTGCCAATACAGATTTTGGACAGGATGGAGTTTTCATGATCGATGTAAATGCCAACGATATTGGACTAAACCTGATAGAACAACCAGACGGGAAAATCATTGCGTTCGGAGAATCAGGAGGACAACTGTTCTCGCCTCCCCCACGGGCATTCTTCTCCGTCAGAATGGATGAAGACGGAATCATTGACGAGACCTGGGGTGATCAGGGTTATGTAGTAACTGAAACAGGATGGATGGCATGGGCCAGTGACGCGACCATTCAGGATGACGGGAAAATTTTGCTGGCCGGACTTTCGGCTGAGGACAACAACGACCTTCAGGTAGTTAGATATGGTAATTTTATCGACACTGATATGGATGGTTACGGTATGGAAGAAGATTGTAATGATTTGGTATTTGAAATAAATCCGGGAGCGGAAGAAATTGCCAATAATGGCATTGATGAAGATTGTGACGGGATGGACTTGCTTGTAAGCAATGCGAATGTTGAAAAAGAAATTGACGTAATTATTTATCCAAACCCGGTTGAAGGAGAACTTCTGATTAAACTTCCAGAAATAAACCAGGAAGTAATTAGTATTGAAATTATAGATGGGTCTGGAAAAACAGCATTGCCTGCTTCCCGTCCAGTTTTCAATCAAGATCCAACCATCAGAATAAATATGGCTGATTTACCTTCAGGGTTGTATCTGATCAGCATACATACCAGCTCCGGCATAATCAATAAGCGAGTGGTAAAAAGTTAGAAAAATGAAATTTAATTTTCGCGCACACCTGTCCTTTTTAGTTTGCATTTTCATCTCTCTGTCATCCTTGCATTCCCAAAACCTGATTGCTGACCCGGGATTTGAAGATTGGGATGGAACCATTGGTGCAAATCCCAACACATTGGGTGGGCTGACCTATTGGTATAATGCAAATGGTACTCCGGATCACCATCATCAATTAAATCCGCCAGGAAGCAATCTTACAAGTCTTCAGGATTGTCCTACCGGAAATGGCAATACATGGTGTGGGGAACCCTGGGAAGGTCAGGGCGTTTTGGGATGCTGGAAAGGTAACGGACCTGATGGTTCGAGAGAATGGGCTGGTATTCAATTATCTGAGCCAATGGTTGCAGGAGGCTGTTATGAGATTTCCTTTTGGATTCAGAATAAAAAGGATAAACCTGATAACCAATTCGTGAGCAACCAGTGGGGCATATACTTTGATCACACAGTAACACCATTTTTCAATCCAAACCTTGCTAACTATGCAGCAATGTCAGACCATTGGGTAGCTTGTGAAGAAGTGATCGAAGGTAGCGAATGGCAGAAACTGGAATTTGAATACCAGGCAAGTGAAGATTTTGAATACGCCTATATCGGTTACATGGGAGATTTTTCGACTTCGACCTACTCTGTTCCTAATGATAATTATCTACTCGGATATTATGTCTGGATCGATGAAGTAATCATTAACAGGATCGACCCTCAATTAACAATAACAGAAGACACCTCTATCTGTCCTGGTGAATCTGTCACCCTTGAGGCCTCTTCCAATTTTCCGATTTTGTGGGAAGATAATAGTAGTTCAGAGATCACACGGGAAGTTTCACCATTGGAAACAACCGTTTATTACGTCCACACCCTGGATAGTACCTTATGTACCCAAAGAGATTCCATAACGATTACCGTCATTCAAAAGGAAGAAATAAACTTCACGGAAGCACTGGTCTGTGAAGGTGCTAATCCTTTTATTCTGGATGAAAACCTCCCACCCGGCACCTGGGAAGGCCCAGGGATAATTGATCCGAATTCCGGATTATTTGATCCCGGCATTTCAGGTTCCGGTATCATCCCCATTACCTACCTTTCCAATGCTGACTGTAGTGAGGATTTTATTTTATTCATTGAAGTCCTTCCGCCTCCAGTTATTGATTTCGAAGCAGACGTTTTGGAAGGATGCCCTCCTCTGGAGATCCAATTTTCAGATCTTAGTCCAATTCCCGGAACAACCTATCATTGGGATTTTGGAAATGGGCTATCAAGTTCTGAAAACCAGACGGCTTCAGTAATCTACTCAAATGCAGGCTTTTATGATGTATCCCTTGAAGTTGTATATTCCGAACATTGTCAAAAGACTCAAATCATTCCGGAATTG
>QQUB01000896.1 GCA_008501835.1 Bacteroidota bacterium | reverse complement strand
AAAGAACGTTTGCTTCAAAAGCTTCCCATTAAGGGTATCGACAAAAAGACACTAATGGGAGATGTTTTTTGGAAAATGACAAATGTCCAACTTGAATTACCCCTATATTGGGATACTCAAAAAGTTATTACGACTTTTTTGCACAATACTTAAGACAACTTAATTGCACTTAGCAGTTGTAAAATAATTTAGGTGTAAAATTATTCCTGCCAATTGAAAAACTCCACTTTACTGTACGATAAAGTTATAAAAAAAATAAATTAGAACGAGGCATAAAAAAAGTCCTTGCAAATCTAAGATTCACAAGGACTTATGTAGCCCGTACGGGATTCGAACCCGTGTTACCAGGATGAAAACCTGGCGTCCTAACCCCTAGACGAACGGGCCATTAGGAAGTGCTTTTCTTCAAAAGCGATGCAAATATAAACGCTTTGAATTCAATTGTCAAAACTTTTTTTTATTTTTTTTAAAATTCTTTCTTTTCAACACCTTTCTCCTTCAAACAGTTCCAGCTTAACTGCCTGAAACACAGCAAATTTGATCATTTCAACCTAAATCTTTTTTCTTTCCTGAAAGAATCTGAAACCCATGAAACTCCAAGAACACCTTAAACCCTTTGAATCCTTTGACCCCTAAACTGCAACCAAAAAAAGAAGCATCCGGCATTAATCACCGGACACTCCTCTTAAAATCTTTCAAGTTGTCGAGCAACTTGTTCTAGCCTCAATCTATCGCTGGACTTTTACCAGCTTTTTCATAATGACATGGTCACCCATTTCAATTTTAAGTGCATACAGGCCTGCTGGCAGGCTCTCAACGGAGAGATGGTCTGTATTAGTGAATGTTTGCCCGAACTGGGTTCCTGACATATCATAAATCGTTACAGCCTTGATAGGCACATTATTTTTGTTCCAGATCATAATTTCACCAGAAGCCGGATTTGGTGTTATCCAGGTATTACGCAAAAGGCTCACAAAATTGGTGTCCTCATCACGCACCTTGGTAATCACGCTGGTTTTAAACGGATTGTTCAACGGAATAAGGTTCTGAGCAAAATCTATTGCATTGATCTCCGTAGCTTTCAGGTTTACCTCATCATGAATACCGGCAATATCATCAATAATTCCATGCAAATACATTATCGGTCCGTGACCAGAAACATTGTTTTGATCCTTACGGCTGATGGCAACATATAGGGTACCGCTTTCTTCATCAACGCGGTCAAAAGTAATGAGATTAACACCCGGCTCTCCCATCCAGCTTGTTGGGAAACCTACTTCAATATCCTGAATATTAAAGACCTCAGGATCAAGCTCAATACTGAATGCAATTCCATAGATATCATTTACCGGCTCACCTTCCGTTCCAAGCATTACCGGTATTTCGAAAGGCACACCAGTAGTCAGATTATCGGGTACATCCATATAAACTGGAGGGTCAACCTCCGTCCCCGGAAGTGGGTCGAAATCTTCCACGTCGCCATGTGTAAAGAGGAAATTCTGATGAATAGCACTAATATCAGATTCATTGATAACCCCATCACCATTACTGTCTGCATGTTTAAAATTGATGTTGTCTTCAAAGAACTGGTTCCAGTTATTGGCTGGCATGGCATCCCATTCAGTATTATCATCCTCTCTTTCCGGTCCATCAGCACCATAGGCAATACCAATATTCAACAAATCAAAATGGTTGGCAATATTATCCGAATTGGTATCTCCCGGCCAAACGTCTTCATCACATTCAAAGGTTCCAAACTCATGATATGCGAAACAAGCCGGATTCATGATATCCAGAATCAGGAAGTCATATTGAGTTATTCCATCTCCTTCAAATGGACCAATGGTCACAAATGGCAAGGAATAACTGAAAGGGCCAAAAATTTCGCCATTGGCAAAAATGTAATAGCCCATGAGCCCGGTATTACTGCTGTTAAAGGCAACATCAACACTGAATATCCCATTATCGCAATCTGCAATGTGTGGCTCTACAACAACATCCCAGATATTACATCCATTTCCACCGCCGCACTCAGGCGTCATCACTTCGAATACCTGGCAGCAATCCGGATTATCATTATCACAGATCTTTACCACAAAATGTTCTGATTCAAAAGGACCTACTCCTTCTAACCAAACAGGCATATCTTCATAGGCATAATAGCCAACAAATTCATTTTGAATGTACAGATCAAAAAAGGCATTAGTTGGATTAACAGGAATGAAACTCAGGTTATAATTGTACGAACCATTATCATTACAGCCCTCAAAATTCATGGCGATCTCATGAAAACCACAATCATCCGGGAAACAATCAATTGGCCCTATAACAGCATGATTGGAACAATCTCCAAATTGATTATCGATCACGACAAACTCATAAACAGACTCCCCATCTCCGGCAAACGGCCCAAGGGTGATGTAGGGTTCATCATAACTGAAATTGCCATAATTATTTCCATTTCCAACTACCTTATACCCTTCTGCCCCAAAGTTCTCGCCAATCACCACCAGGTCTACATAGAAATGTCCTTCCTCGTCACATTCATAAGCCTCCACAATGACTTCATGGATCACGCAATCATCATTTCCACCACAATCAGGCGTCATCACTTCAAATACCTGGCAACAATCCGGATTATCATTATCACAGATCTTCACCACAAAATGTTCTGATTCAAAAGGACCTACTCCTTCTAACCAAACCGGCATATCTTCATAGGCATAATAGCCAACAAATTCATTTTGAATGTACAGATCAAAAAAGGCTCCGATCGGATTTACAGGTATAAAGCTCAGGTTGTAATTGTAGGAACCATTATCATTACAGCCCTCAAAATTCATGGCAATATCATTGAAACCACAATCACCAAAGCAATCTTCTGTGACCACTACGGTTTCACATACGAAGTATCCCTGAGGACAATCAGGTGTCTCGATGGCTGCACATATTACGTAAGTGCCCGGATATTGCGTCACAAAATCAAACGCTTCATTAAAACCAACGTATTCTTCATTGACAAACCAACTCACATTCTGGTCAAGGCTGGTAAAAAAGGCAAAATTATGGCAGGAAATCTCCTCATACGCAATTTCAAAAGCACATGGATCCTCAAAACAATCGATAGGACCAATGACCGCTTCTTCTGCACAATTGTCGAACTGATTATCAATGACCACAAATTCATAAACTGATTCTCCATCACCCGCAAATGGTCCTAGCGTAATGTAAGGTTCTTCATAACTGAAATCACCATAATCGTTACCGTTACCCAAAACGCTGAAACCCTCTGAACCAAAATTATCTCCTATCACCTGCAGGTCCACATAGAAATATCCATCATCATTACATTCATGGGCCTCTACGATCACATGGTTAATGACACAATCTCCTCCTCCACAGCTTGGGGTTTCTACCTCAAAGGTTGTACAACAATCAGGATTATCGTTATCGCAGATGGTCACATGAAATATTTCAGACTCAAACGGTCCAACTCCCTCTAACAACAGCGTCAGTTGCTCGTAAGCAAAAAAACCAAAGAATTCATCCTGGATATAGAGGTCAAAATGTTGGCTGATATTATTAACAGGATCAAAATTCAAGGCATAAAAGTAGGAACCGTTATCTGCACAACCCTCAAAATTCATTGTGATAGCTTCAAAGCCGCAATCATCAAAACAATCATCATGCACAATTACCGTGTGACATACGCTGTATCCCTGTGGACAATCGGGAGTTTCAATATGGGCACAGACCTCAAACTCTCCCGGATGTGAAAATTCAAAATCCAGTGAAGGGGCATCCCCGATCCAATCACCGTTAACCGTCCAGCTCACATTTTGCTCGAGGTTGGTGAAAAAGGCAAAACCATTACAGGAAAATGGATCAACACCCATTTCAAAGGCACAAGAGTTGTCATTACAATCAATTGGACCGATAACTGCAAAATTATGGCAATCCGGAAATTCAATATCTGTTACGACAAATTCATAAACCGTTTCACCGTCACCCTCCAGGGGGCCGATGGTGACAAATGCCGGTTCATAACTAAAGGTTCCGTATTCATGTCCGTTTCCGTGAACCGTAAATCCCTGAGTACCCAGGAAAACTCCCTGGACCTCAAGGTCAACGTAAAACAAACCTTCTTCACATGGATGGGCTTCAACTACCACATTTTCTATAAAACAATCATCAGACACCGGACAATCAGGTGTCATCACTTCAATTCCGCTACAGCAATTTGGATTGTCATTATCACAAACCTGCAAATAGAACCAATCCGTATTTAAAGGGCCAAATGGATGAAGTGTCACCGGAAGCTCTTCGTAATGATAAAAACCCAGGAAATCATCTCCAAGGAAAACATCAAACCCAACATTACTGGTATTGGCATATTCAAAATTCAAGACATAAACATACTGGCCTTCTTCATTACAGGATTGAAAATCTAACACGACGTCGTAGATACCACATTGAGGAGGCGCACAATCAACCGTACCTACCTCAATGAAGTTGGAACAACCTTCAAACTGGTTGTCTATGACTACAAATTCATAAGGAGTTTCTCCATTGCCTTCCAGAGGGCCAATTTCGATAAAGGTCGATTCGTAACTAAAATCACCATAATCATTACCATTCCCCAACACGCTAAATCCTTCTGCACCGGGATTGGCAGCATCCACTACCAGGTGAATGTAAAAAACACCATCGTTGCATTCCTGTAATTCATACTGAATACTTTCGATGGAACAATCCTGGGCAAACCCGAAAAATGGCAACCAGGTCAGGATCAAG
>QQUB01000579.1 GCA_008501835.1 Bacteroidota bacterium | reverse complement strand
CTCGAGCTCGGCTTTGATCAGGTCACCGTCACTTTTGAAAATCATAATGGATGGAATAGTAATTTGACCTTCGGTTCCTCCCATGGTTATAGGAGCTCCATCTGTATTGTTGACAACAATCACCGCCACTGCTCCCTGGTTTTGGGCACTTAACACCTTAATGGTGAAGTTACATTCTCCTCTGTCAACCAGGGCAATTTTACCAGCGAGGTCTGCTCCGTTCAGAATAGTTTCACAACCATCATTTACGGGATCAGTATCATCTTCCACTAAGACAACTTCGGCAGTGATAGGTGTTTCCGGTAAACCAGGGCCAAAAACAGCATCAGTAGCCGGGTAGCTTCCTTCAATGGCTGCGGGGCTATGGATATTCAGAAAATCTCCGAAACCACCATACCACAAATACATCTGCATTCTTGGGTTGGAACCATCCGGTGGCGTAGCGAAGTTGGCATTGTTGGTGCCACTACCATCCTGAGCTTCTGCCAAAACATAATCACCATCTTCTCCGCCGTGGCCGTAATTACTAAACTGGAAATTTCCACTTGCTTCATCAAAACCATAATAATACCAGATGTCGTGCATCATATTGTTAAGATAAAACAAGTTGGTGATAGCAGCCGGCTGGTATTCAACAGGGTTGTCACCAGGATTGTATGGAAAATCAAATTCCAGCGTTTCGCCTCCATCAGGACTAAATCCTGCGTTAGGATTGTTGGTGTCGCCGGCATCTTCATAGGCAAAAACGTTATTTCCCCGGGTGGTGGTGAATTCTGCACCATCCACGCCATCTGTATCGTGCCATCCGTATGGTGAGGCCGTAGCATCAGCCGGATCCGTTACAATCGAACGGTCACCGTGGCCCGGACTTTCAAGGGGAAGGGGGAATACATTGTAGGAATTTGGAAGCTCGAAAGTTCCTATTGATTGCTTCATTGATTTTTTGGTATTCCCATGGTTGCATCTGGCAAAAACCGTATGATCTACCTTACAATGAGTAACCCAGTCGTTTTTGTGAACCAGTTCTCCGGTGTGGGCATCAATGCGTACAGACCACCAGTGATTGGCATCAAGCGTATAAATAGAAAGGTTCCAGACCAGACGTACATCATCTTCGGCGATAGCCTGAAACATGAGTTCGACAGGAATGTTTTCCAAAGAAATTCCAGCTTTGTTGTAAAGGAATTTTGTCGAACTGGTTGCTTCCAAAACACGAAGGTCAGATGGAGACAATAAGTTCAGTTGTTGGGCTGCAGACTGAATGGCCTCGTAAGGGTTTAGCGTTGGGGTAGCGTAACTGGCCTTTTTATCAATATTTTGAACCAGTCTATTACCAAAACTGACCACCTTGCCATGTTTAATAGCAAAATTGGCCACACCATTAAAGATGCCGATCCCCTGGTACTGCTGACGGATATACACATAAGTCGCACCACTTTGGCGGGAAGTATGTTGATCCGTAATAGTCCAGTCTTTTATGTCTGTTGTTGAAAGTTTGAGGACTTCACTATTAGCCTCTAGATACTGCTGGATGATTGATGTAGAATTTTGTCCGGTCATTACAATGCTGCCCAGCAGGAACAGCGTCATGAGGAAAGATTTTTTCATACTATATCCGTAAATTTTGTTTGTGTTTTAAATCAGATTGATTTGAAAATGTGGGTGGTCAATAAGGGCTTGTAAAAATAATAATAAAAAGGTTTTTGGGGCAAAAGGTTTTAAGGGGTAATGAGGTTGGTCTTGTACAAGACGAAATTTTTTGAGTGTAAACTGAAGAACGTGCTATTTACCTGCGGTTAATATAAACTTAAAGGAAAGATAATTCGATAAATGCGGGTCTGGACAGTGTAATTAATAATTTTGCCTGAGAAATAAAACCCGGTAAATATGCTCGTTGGAGAAAAAATCAGATACTGGGTTTTCGGTAGGAACCAATGCCAGCACCTACCCCGGAATTGTGAAATAAACAGATTATCCCTGATCCGATAAAGATTCTGAAATGAACACTACAACTATCTCCAATATCTCAAAAGAGCGGTCGACGGAGGCCATGAAAGCCCGTTACCAGTTGCATGCTAAAGTTTATGATTTAACCTGTTGGAGTTTCTTGTTTGGCCGTAAAAAAATCATTCGTATGCTGGCGGCTAAAAATCCTACTGCCCGACGTATCCTGGAGGTTGGGTGCGGAACGGGTTATAATCTGAAAAAACTGGGAAACCAGTTTCCGCTTACCCAGGTCATTGGAATGGATGTTTCTCCAAAGATGCTTCAAAAAGCACGAAAGAATACCACTGTTTTCGGGAATCGTATCCAGCTCATTGAACAGCCGTACACTTTTGGTGATATGAAATTCAATGCTAAAATGGATATGATCCTTTTTTCCTACGCATTGACCATGATCAACCCTCAATGGGAAGAATTAATTGCCCAAACTGCCTATGACCTCAAGCATGGAGGATTGATCGCTGTAGTAGATTTTTATGATTCCAGGTTCCAGTGGTTTAAAAACCATATGGGAAATAATCATGTTCGTATGGATGGACATTTGACCCCGGTGCTCAAGCGTCATTTTCAAACAGAACATGAACAGGTCAGGAAAGCTTATGGCGGTGTCTGGCAATATTTTACCTACATCGGCAGGAAGGCATAAATTACCTGTTCAACTTAATGAATTCGGTGAGTTTGGGATGGTCATGCTCCGATTTCAGCTGTCAGGCCGAAACGCCCAAAGGTTTTTATTACCGATTCCTGTGTTTCTTCTCCGGGCTCTGTCATGAGGCCTTGATCATAAACGCCACCTAATTTTTCATATTTTTTGGAGGCGATATTGTGATAGGGTAGAATTTGGATGCGTTTCGGTTTTGTTTGCAGTTCTGCAATAAATGCAGCTGTCTGACGGATATTTTCATCGTCATCATTTACTCCTCCGATCAGCGGAATCCTAATATCGTAGCTGGTTCCGTTTGTGCTGAGTATTTTTAGGTTTTCCAGAATTTTTTCGTTAGGAACCCCTGTATATTTTTTATGTTTTTCAGAATCCATCATTTTCAGGTCGTAAAGAAAATGATCCGTTTTATCGGCAACTTTTAACAGTACCTCTGTATTCGCAAAACCAGTTGTATCTACACAACGATGAATGCCCTCCCTGCCACAAGCTTCAAGAAGTTCCAGCAGAAACCTGTAATGCATTAAAGGCTCTCCACCAGAAAAAGTAACCCCGCCTTCAGACTGATCCATGATCAGCGTCTCTCGCCGGATAATTTTCATCAGGTCCTCCACCGACATGGCCTCACCTGAAATTTCCGTGGCTTTTGTAGGGCATACTTCAGCACATTTTCCGCAAAGGGTACAATCTTCCCGGTTGGTAACTATTCCTTCTGGAGTAAGCATACAGGCATCTTGTTCACACACCTCTACACATTGTTCACAACCTATACACTTCGAAGATGTATACAGTTTTTCCCGCCTTTTGGACATGCCTTCCGGGTTGTGACACCATTCACAGGACAACGGGCAACCCTTAAGAAAAACAGTTACCCGTATTCCCGGACCGTCATTGATGGCATATCGTTTTATGTCGAAAACTAGGTTCTCCATGTTGCTGGTTGTTGGTCGCTTCGACAAGGTTTCGCCTTTGCCTCCCTTGGGCTTGGCAATGACAAAACCTTGAAAAAAAGCTAAAACGATTCATTTTCTGTCCGGTCAATCACTTCCTGTTGCAGGTCCTCATTCATGTCATTAAAATAATCACTGTAACCGGCCATTCTCACTAACAGGTCTTTGTAATCTTCCGGATTTTTCTGTGCGGCTCTTAGCGTTGCGGTATCAACAATGTTGAATTGAATATGGTGACCACCCATAGTGAAATAACTACGGATCAGCTTGCCCAGTTTTTTGATATCCTCCTCTTTTTTTAAAAGGCTTGGTAAAAATCTTTGATTGAGCAAGGTCCCTCCGGAGCGGGTATGATCTAATTTGGTCAGGGATCGGATCACCGCAGAAGGGCCATTGACATCGCATCCATGAGAAGGAGAAGTTCCATCAGAAATGGACTTTCCTGCCAATCTGCCATTTGGTGTGGCGCCCATTACTTTGCCAAAATAAATATGACAGGTAGTGGATAACATATTTAAATGATAAACTCCGCCTTTTACATTTGGTTTGCCATCTATAGCCTTGATCAGGTCATCATAGACCCGGAGGGCAATATCGTCGGCATAATCATCGTCATTTCCGAAAAACGGAGTCCTGTTCAGAATGGTTTGACGAAGAACTTCTTCCCCTTCGAAATTTTTGGAAACAGCATTCAAAATATGGTCCATCCCGAAAGCTTTCTTTTCGAAAACATGGTGCTTCAGGGTAGACAAACTATCGGTAACCGTTCCCAATCCGGTACACTGTATATAGTTGGTGTTGTACCGCGGGCCGCCGTTGTAATAATCCTTTCCTTTGGAAATACAATCCTCAATAACGACAGACAAAAATGGCGCCGGAGCATATTTGGCAAACATCCGGTCAATATAATTACTGACCCGGATCTTTTGATCTACAATGTAATGAAGTTGTTCAAGGAAAGCTTTATACAGCTCATCGTAATGCCTAAACGTCCGTGGATCACCTGTGGCAATGCTGACTTGCTTTCCAGTAGTTGGATCGACTCCATTATTAAGAGTGATTTCGAGAATTTTGGGAACGTTGAGGTAGCCGGTCAGGACGAAGGCTTCTTTTCCAAATGCCCCTACCTCAATACAGCCGCTGCAGCCTCCTTCCCGGGCATCCGTAAGGGTTTTACCCATG
>QQUB01000790.1 GCA_008501835.1 Bacteroidota bacterium | reverse complement strand
TCTCAATTTCGAACAACATTTTAGGGGTTGCAAAAATTTCAAATTAAATTATTAATCATACTCTGAACTGTAAACACCAATAATTAATTAAAAGCTGCTTTTTATTCAGGAATTAATAAAACGGTAACACTTTTTGGTAAAGTAAATTGCACCGTTTCCAGACTTTAAGAGTATGTTTTGATTTCCATGATCGAGTGAAAATGAGGAAATTTTATTCTGATCAAGGCGAAAAACGCAGACATACCTGGAAGGTACGACGAGGCTTTTCAACGCAGAGCAGGGTAAAATTTGCCATTTGCAGCCGATTAATGGAAATTCAAACATACTCTAAAGCAGCAAAATGGTTTTTTATTTATATTCGTTCAACTAAATAATTCAAGTTACGGGTTACAGGTATCGAGTTACGGGTTAAAAAATGTTCGAAAACGACACTCATTTATCTTTCGGATAAAATACTGAAACACTGTAAAATTAACTTCAATGATCAAACTCGCAACCTTGTTTAAATAATAATCTCTCCCATGACATAACGCTACACAAAGTATGAAAAGACCTGCTTTCTCCCTAGTTATTTTGTTCAGCCTTCTGGCAGTAACGACCCATGGCCAATGGATTGATCTTACTGGCACATTGGTGGAAACAAAGATTGAAAAACAACTCAATGAATCTTTCAAAAGTTATGCAATCTATCAGGTTGACTCAAAAAACCTATCCCGTCAAATTGAACAGCAATCTGACCCTTTCCTACTTAATATCAAGCTTGAAAATCACCTTGACATTCAAATCAACTTAACCAAAGCTCCGATTCTTTCTTCGGATTTTTCGGTTACAAAAACTTCTGCCAAAGGGAAAAAACATAACCCTGAAGGCGAAAATAAAACATTTTCCGGATATCTGACCAGAGGCGGTAAAGGCAACGCAGCCCTCACAATAGACACTGGTTTTATCTATGGTTTTTTTGAAATCGACCATCAAACTTTCTTCATTGAACCGCTTAAACTCAGAGGGCTTGAAAACGAAACAGACCATTTCCTGGTTTACAAAGCTTCCGATGTTTTGGATAATTCTCCCCAGCATTGTGCCTTTGACCACCTGGCCAAAACCGAAAAGCAAGTTCAGATACCTTCAACAACAACCAAAAATAATGAAGGTTGTCATGTTGTGGAAATCGCCATTGCCACCGATTGGTTGTTGTACGATTTTTTTGGAAACTCTGAAACAGTAGAGAATTTTGTCATTGGCAATCTCAATATGGTACAGACCAATTATGATGATGAGTTTGCATCAGAGATTCAATTCCAATTGGTAACCTTATATATTTCAGACTGTGAGACCTGTGACCCCTGGGCAGATGTTACCGACTCCTATAGTTTGTTACAAGTGTTTAGGAACTGGGGCAACAGTGGCGGTTTTGACACTGATTTCGATGTAGCTTCCCTATGGAGCAAAAGGGACTTTGACGGTGACCTCGTGGGCCTTGCCTGGCCAGGAACACTTTGTGCCAACAACCGCTATAACGTTTTACAACATTATATATCAAACGCTGCAAACCTCAGGGTTTTACAAGCTCATGAACTCGGACACAATTTCAGCGCACAACATGATGAGGCTGGTGATTACACCATTATGGCTCCGAGCGTAACCACTTCCATGGAATGGTCGTCGACGTCCCAGGAAGTGATCAACACCTATATTGATTACATTGCCAATAATTTTGATTGTTTTAGCAATTGCCCCAACCCTCCGGCTCCTGTCGCTGATTTCGAGGTTCCGGTTACCCATGTTTGTCCTGGAAGTATTGTTCCCTTTATCGACAACTCCGATGATGCGGAAACTTTGGTATGGGATTTTGGGGCAAACTTTCCCAACTCGAATGTTAAAAATCCAAAAGTAATTTTCGAGGATCCGGGCAGTTATCCGGTGGATCTGACAGCAGTAAACACATCCGGCTGGAATACTGCTTCACAGACTATTCAGGTAGATGATGACGGGGTAAAATACCTTTTTTATGAAACCTTCGAATCATTCCCGGACAACTGGATTATTTTCAACCCGGATAACAATGTGCCCTGGCTTTGGTACCCTGTAGCAAATCAGGCATTCGGTCAACATGCCATGATGATCGATAATTACAATAATTCAAACGAAGGACAACTGGATGCTCTTGTAAGTCCGTCCTTCAGCCTGGAAGGCGAGATCGGGATATTCCTAGAATTTGACATTGCCTACGCTCGCAGAAATGAAAACCAACCGGATACCTTCCGAATCTTATTATCAACCGATGGGGGCGCCAGTTTCACCAATCAACTGCTTGAAATTGCAGAAAACGGCAACGGCAACCTGGCAACCGTTCCTGATTCGGAAGATTTTTTTACACCGGAAGAGATTTCGGATTGGTGTACAAACTGCTTTTCCATTCCTCTTGATGAATTCTCCGGCTCTTCCCAGGTTAAACTGATGTTTCTCAATGAGAATGGTAACGGTAACAACCTCTATCTGGATAATATCCGGGTTCGGAGCAGTTGTAATTTTGTGGAACTGGCAACCCCTGATTTTTTTGTTGATAATGCGATTGGTTGTGCACCTTTTACAGCCCAATTTCACGACAATTCAAGTGGGGTCATCAATAACAGGATCTGGCAGTTCGAGTCCGGAATTCCCGGCTTTTCCACGGCAATGAACCCAAGTGCGGTATTCAGCAATCCGGGCACTTATGATGTGAGCCTTACGCTGTTTAATGACGCAGGAAATAATACCAAAACAGAAGAAAATTTCATCACCGTTCTACCTTCCGCAACTGCTGATTTTTCCTATGAAATTGATGGTACACAAGTGACTTTCACCAATAATTCAACAGGAGGAGATGGGTACCTATGGGATTTTGGGAATCAACAAACCAGCACGATGCAGAATCCAACCCAGGATTATGAATCCGAAGGTATTTATACGATCCAACTGATCACCTCGAATGAATGTAGTTCGGATACAACTCAGCAGGAAATTGCATTATTTCTTTCTCCTCAGGCGGCATTTGAGGTTTCGGATCAACAAATTTGTACAGGAGCATCTGTTACTTTTTCGGCACTCTCTGACAATGATGATTATTCCTACAGCTGGACTTTTGAAGGTGGAACCCCCTCCGCTTCGGACGAAATCAATCCAATAGTAAGCTATAACCAAATCGGATCTTTTGGCGTTCAACTCATCGTTTCCAATCCAACCGGATCAGATACTTTGTCAATGGATCAATATATTTCGGTTGGTGAAGCCCCGGCAGCATCCTTTTCACATCAAATTATTGAAGGCACCGGTGAGGTGCATTTCTTTAACGAATCCAATGCTGCAATCTCTTATCAATGGGATTTTGGTGACGAACAATTTAGCGGAGACCCTGAACCTGTTCATTTGTTCTCTTCCGAAGGAAACTACCTGGTATCGTTGATTGCCGAAAATGACTGCGGATCGGATACTTCATTCCAGACTGTAAGCATTGTTTTTCAGCCGGAAGCCGGTTTTTCTGTTACATCTGCTTCTGGTTGCGTGCCAATTGAGATTCAATTTAACAACGAATCATCAGGAGCTGAAGCTACCTACCAATGGTTCTTTGAAGGAGGAAGTCCTGCTCAATCGGAAGCTTCCAATCCGTTAATTACCTATTCAACTTCCGGGCAATTTGATGTTCAGCTCATCGTAAATAATCCAATAGGATCGGATACTCTTTTGATGGAGCAATTCATTAATTTGGACACCCTCCCGGATCCGGCTTTTTTGTGGAATCAGGATGAACTAACCGTTGAATTCAGTAATTTTTCAGAAAATGCCGATGCCTACCATTGGGATTTCGGGGATGATTCCCAAAGCACGGAAACAATGCCTGTGCATACCTTTCCTGAACCGGGAACTTATTATGTAACATTCACTGCAACGAATAACTGCGGGAATTCGACCATCACCGACACCCTTGGTCTATTCGGATCTTCCCCGGAAGTTTTTGTGGATTATGAGCCAGACTTTGGTTGTATACCTTTAACCGTTGAATATTCTGCTGTGGTACAAAATGCGGACAGCGTGGCCTGGTATTTTGAGGGTGGTTCTCCGGATTTTTCCAATGAATTGAATCAGGTAGTCACCTATGAAAATCCGGGTAGCTTCGAAGTGATCCTGGAAGGTTTTAATGTCTTTGGAAGCACTATTGAGACCATTCCAAATGCTGTTTTGGTTAACGACCCTCCAACGGCAACTTTTGAATTTGAACAAATTGGTGGCACGGTAAATTTCTATAATTTCTCAGAGGGTGCTCATGATTATGTATGGCAATTTGGAGATGATATGACTTCCGATGAAGAAAATCCAGCTCACTTTTACGAGGTAAGCGGGTTATATGAAATTCAACTGATAGCCATCAATGAATGTGGTTCTGATACGCTTATGCAGGAGATTAATATTATTATTGATGATTTGAATTCTCTGAATGAGAACTCTTCTGTAGATGTTTTTCCAAATCCTGCTTCTGAAAAGATTTTTATTCGATTTAATAATACTGATGCCTTTTTGCAGGGGAGTTCACTTCACCTATTTGATGCTCTTGGCAGAAAGGTTAGCGCTACATCTTTAATTTATCCGATAACTGAAGTATCCGTTTCCCATTTGCCGAAAGGCATATATTTTTATGAAATCAATAATGAAACTCAGTTAATGGACAAGGGCAAAGTGATTATTCTTTAATCAGTTTATTCAATGCAATTGAGATTTGCTTTTTCGATGAACTGCCAACACCGGTTTCGTTGGCAAATTCACCCCATTGAACAATAGACTCCTTTACCTGTTCTATGATTTTTTTGCCATCCTTTAAACCAAAAATATCAGCCAGCTCCAATAGTTGCTTGCTACCAGGGTTTTTACCCTCCCCGTTTACCGTTGTACTATGAAAACCATGAGAAGAATAGGAAAAGGTTAAGTCATAAACCGGAGCCAATTTCCAGGTACCTTTTTTGTCCATTAAAAAGGAAAAGTTTTTACTATGATCATCCCTGTTGTGGCTAAAAACGTTAAATGCAGCCAGCCGTAAAACCTTTTGGTATGCTTCTACGGAATTTTCTAATCGAAAAGCTGCATCCATCAAATGACCATAATCCAGATTACTTAACCGAAAATTATCGTGCAATAGACCACTTGCAGAATGCAAATGCCTTCGGTGTCCATTGAATCTGTCAAATCTTTTTGTGCCAAAATAAAATCTCCCCGAAGCTCCACGGAATAATCTGCATTCAGACATCTCCAATCCAGCCTCCAAAGCCATTTTGTAATAGGAAAACTCTATCATTGCAATATCCTCAGGGTCACTGGAAGATGGAAATTTTATGATCCAATCTTCAAAACCTTTTGGCAATTTAGTTTCACCATAAATTAATTGGTCCGAACCCGAATTATAACCAACAAATATTTTGGGCCTTGCACCACCGGAAGAGCCACCAATTTCAACCAGGTGATCGAGTAACTTGGAACTTTCGCCCTCATAAATTCGCCTGGAAGCTTCAGCTATTTCATCAAGGTCATAATTTAAAGAGATTTTTTCAACCGGGCCTTTCGCCGGTTTATAACTCAAAGACCCCATTCCATCCTTGCCAACAATTGCCAATCGATCCAAAGCAGATATGCTGTCCAGACCAATACCTCTGGAAATTAACATTCTGTCAATAAGCAATCTGCCCCATCCATCTGGTAAAGAATCAAAAAACACACCAAATAAGCCATCAAAGACCATTGTGTCAGGCTGAAGTATTTCCTGGGATAATGGCAACTTAAACGGAGAGATTTCCAACCCATAATCGATGAAATCAGGATAATATTTATAGAATATCTTCCGGTCCTGAAAAACAAGTTCGCCAACTTCCTGTTGCTCATCTCCCCAATCCAGACTTACTATTAACCGGGTAATACTGTCCATTATTTTCTGGTTTTATCACTAAACAACTTTTCAACGGTTTCCAAATCATTGGAACTCATAAAGATCTTTTCAAAATCATTCAGCCGCCCAAGAACCTGGGCCAATTTAAGTAACGACTCAAAAGAAATTTTGCCTGTAGTTTCAAACCTTTTTATACTTCCCAGTGACACACCCGTTTTTTTGGCAAGATCTGCTTGCGTCAATTTCTTTTGTTTGCGTAATTTCCGATGTTTCTCCGCAGTTTCCCTGAGGATATCAGAAGGTAACTTTTCTATTGAAAATTTATTCATAATAGCTAAAATATTATCTAATGTATAAGTTTTTTAGCAAAATATCTAATATTTTAGCTATTTATTCAATTGATTTTCGCTATAAATATTGCTAAATGTTTTTGAAATTGATTTTACTCCTGATAAAATTTATCTTTGCCCCAGAACGTTAATTATACCACAAAAACATCCTCCGTAACTATCTCATCCAATGGGAGTGTTCCACGCATATCTCTCAGATTTGAAGCAAACAATTTCTGCGTTAATCTGTGAAATCTGCGTGACAATCACATGCTCTGTGGTTCTTTTGCCTTCATTGGAAATTGCTGTTCCAACACCAACTTTTTTCCGGTATCTTCGTATACCCAGTACGTATTGACAAAAAATTTATATGAAAGCGCCTCAGGTTATATGGCCATTTTGGCTGTTTTTTTTCATTTTCTCTGCAAAAATAATGGCTTCGGATACCTCCGAAAGTACACTTCCCCCTGTGGTGGAAGCAGTCATTTCAGGTGACTTATGCGAGGATGGTATTGTTACCGTGACCCTTTCCGGGGCGGATACTTATGTGTGGACAGATGATAATTCAACCGTTAACCCCCGGGATTTTGATCTGCCAGCTGGTAATTACTCTTTTGAGGTAACCGGTTTTGATTCGTCAGATGGCTCTTCCACAACCATAAACGTAGATTTTGAAATACTGGAATCTCCTAACCCAATTATATTGCCAACAGACGGATTGATCTGCGAAGGTAATTCCCTGACGCTTACAGCTATTGTCGACCCAACCAGCACCTGGGAATGGAGCACAGGAGATGTGGATGCGCCCACCATTTCAGTATCACCGGATTCATCCACTTTCTTTTCCATTACAGAAACGAATAACGGTTGCAGTGGAACATTCCAGGTCATGGTTTCCGTACAATTCCCGTTAGCCGCACCCGAAATAACCTGTGGAGAGGTTTCAACGGATTCTATTCAGTTTGTATGGAACAGTATTCCCAATGCCACCGGCTATCAGATAGACGTACCTTCAGGCCATGCTGGCGTTCAGGTAGACGATACCACCTTCATCGTCAATAACCTCAGTCCGGATGAAATGGTTACGATAGAAGTTACTTCCCTGGGAACCCTCTGTGGTGGTCAGTTGGCTTCGTTTTCCTGCTCCAGTGATGAATGTTATGCTCTTGAACTTGAGTTAACTCCTGCCGAGGATATTTGCCTGTCCCCTTTGCAGCCGGAGCTGGTATTGGAAGCCATAACCAATGATACCACAGATTTTGGATTGGGATGGTGGACAGGAACGGGAATAACTGATACGCTTGCAGGTAATTTTGACCCGGTTTCTGCCGGCATTGGAACTCACGAAGTGTTTTTTCATTATGAGATTGGCCAGTGCAGTTATCTTGACTCAATGGAGATAAATATTTTTGAAATCCCAACTTCCGGGTTTTCCCTGAATATGGATTCCATTTGCCAGGATGCTTCTGTATTGGCTACTTATGATGATACGGTTGACCCTTCTTTAATTTTTTCATGGAACTTTGGATCAGGCATAAGTAATCAGGATTCCGATGAAGCCGGTCCTCATGAAATAACCTGGGACCAGTCAGGCAATTTCCAGGTAAGTCTCCAGGTTTCCAACGATCACTGCACAGCCGAATCTGAAACACAAATGGTTGCCGTTTTTCCTCCTCTGGGTATTCCTGAGATCACTTGTGAATCATCAACCACCAGTTCAGTGACCTTTTCGTGGAATGATGTTGCCAATGCAGTAACTTATTCTGTTTTGGACATTGACGGACCTCCCGGAATGCTTAATGGATCGACCTATACGGTGACAAATCTCCAACCGGAAGAATCCGTCAGCATCGAAGTAACTGCCCTGAGTGATGGGATTTGTAGCAATACCATTGCTACAGGAACTTGTCAGACAGATGCCTGTCCAACAGTAACCGTTGAGGTAACTGGACCCGATACTGTTTGCATTAACGAACCTGTTGCATTTGATTTAAATGTCTTCGGAAGTAGTGATGGTTTTGAGGTAACCTATCAGGTTAATGGAGAAACTCCTGAAAGTATAATTGTCAATAATGATCAGACATTGCCAATATTTAATATTACAGAAACCTCTACCCTTTCGATAATCTCCTTCACCAACCAAACTGCCACGGAATGCCAGTATGCGGGAAGTTCAACCTGGACAATTGTTGTAAACGAACCACTAACTGCAGGGGAACCAACTGATCCGATTGAACTATGTGCGAATGAGGGCCAGACTATAATTTTATCTGATTTGTTAATAGATGAAAATACAGGTGGCCTGTGGTCTGAAACTTCCGCATCACCGTCTGCTGGAAATGCATTTAATGCCGGTTCCGGCACCTTCAATACGGTCGGACAAATGCACGGTACTTATAATTTCACCTATGAAGTAACCTCTCCCGCCCCATGCCCAAATGACATAAAGGAAGTATCTGTAATCATTCACCCGGTACCGCTGGCAGATGCAGGACAGGATCAGGAAATAGCCTGTGATCTGGATGTAGTGACCTTGGACGGAAGCGCTTCGACGACTGACATGCAATATTTTTGGACTGCTCCCAACGGCATCATTCTGCAGGACCCGACCTCCATTTCCCAGGAAACAGGGCAGTCAGGCATTTACACTCTTGAAGTAACCAATAATTTCGGTTGCTCTTCAAGGGATGAGGTATTTGTTTCAGAAGTGTCGGACCTTCCGGAATTGACCTGGACGGTTCAGGATATCTCGTGTTTTGATGCCCAGGACGGCAGCATTGCCATTGAAACGATTAGCGGAGGATCACCGCCGTATAACCTGACCATCCTGGATGAAGTGTACTCAGAGCCATTGACCATTACTGAACTGGGACCTGGAACTTATCCGTTAAGTATTAGTGACGCCAATTTTTGTAGCAATGATTATTGGTTCACAATTGAAGAGCCTGAAGCAATTGAGGTCAATCTGGTTTCATATCCCTCCGGTAACAATACCCTGGAATATGGAGATACCATTCAATTATCCATAAACTATACTGCTGAATTCCCGATCGATACTATTATCTGGAGGCCGGAAGGCATTAATGTCAATGGCCAGACTTCTGTCAATGTCAATCCGCTCGTGTCAACACCTTACAGCGTATTATTGATTGACGAAAACGGCTGTATGGGCGAAGACGAACTGAACATCTTTGTTGAGAAATCCCGCCCGGCATACATACCGAATGTATTTTCTCCGAATAACGATGGGATCAATGACCATTTTTATATTCAGGGTACAGACGCTGTCATAGCCATCAGGTCCCTATCCATCTTCGATCGCTGGGGAAATCATGTGTTTTCTACTAAAGATGCCTTACCCAATGATATTGCTGCTGGCTGGGATGGAAAGTATAAAGGCCAACATTTACCTCCGGCAGTATACACTTTTTATGCAGAAATTGAGTTTAAAAGCGGAGAGACGGAATTATTCTTTGGAAATCTGACACTGGTCAGGTAAGGCAAAAACATATACATGAGCATCTATTTGAGAACTATCCATCGTATAATTACACTGACGATCCTTTGCGCCTTTGCTTTTGGATTTATTTCCCCTGAAAAGGTAACCGTTGAATGGTTAACCCCAATTACCCACGACTTTGGGGATATTCAAAAGGAGGTTCCCGTTTTCCATGAATTTAAATTCAAGAACATTGGCAGTGATCCCATGCTGATTTCCAATGTTCGCCCCGCCTGTGGCTGTACTGCTACGGAATGGGCAGAAACACCCATTCTACCAGATTCTACTTCTACCATCTCCATTGAATTTGATGCCCGCGATGAAGGGTATTTCAAAAAACTCATCAAAGTCTACTTTCAGGGGCAGAGGAAGGGGTATAAGCTCTATATTGAAGGGTATGTTGAAATATAAGGAAATAAGGGAATATGGAAAAAAATGAACAAGGGAATAATGAAAAATTTCCGGAAATAGCACCCGGGCAATTCGCCTTATTACAATGTGAGTTTACAACAGGTATTGTTTTAAACAGGGAAGGCAAATATTTAACCCGACATAAGGATGAATCTTATATCGTTTTTGATTCTTTTTCTGATACTTTGGAATTCATAAATAACAGGCAGTTTAAGAACATAGAATATTGGATTTATGATTTTAAAGGGGAGTTAAAACATGAAAAGTCAGTTCCTCCCGATTAGATTCTTCTGAAAAAGGTATTATAAATAAAATTTGAGAGATTTTTTGCCCCCCGTAAACCATTTGGGGCTTTCTAACCTAATCTTTAGGTTTTTTGATACCTTTTCCTTATTCCCTTGCCTTTTCACCTTGTCGAAGGAACACTTTGTCCATAACGGTTTTCCGGTCCGGAAATTTCATTGTGTACCTACAGCACACTCTTTTTCTTGCCCGACACAAGGCACTTCGTACCTTGTTACCGGGATTGGGTCTCTATGAGACCTTTTTTCAAGGTTTTCCTTTGCACAGATCGAGGGTAGAAAGGCGACACCTTGTCGAAGGAATCATTTGCCCTTAGATGTTTTTCCGGTCCGGAAATTTCATTGTGTACCTACAGCACACGCTTTTTCTTGCCCGACACAAGGCACTTCGTACCTTGTTACCGGGATTTAGTCTCCATGAGACCTTTTTTCAAGGTTTTGCCTTTGCACAGATCGTGGGTAGAAAGGCGACACCTTGTCGAAGGAAGCATTTGCCTTAGATGTTTTTCCGGTCCGGAAATTTCATTGTGTACCTACAGCACACTCTTTTTCTTGCCCGACACAAGGCACTGCGTACCTTGTTACCGGGATTGGGTCTCTATGAGACCTTTTTCAAGGTTTTGCCTTTGCACAGATCGTGGGTAGAAAGGCGACATCGAAGATCCGCGCGCACATAGTGCCGGGACCTTGTCGAAGGAAGCCTCTTAGCTCGCTCCTCTCAATGTGCCATTTTTCCCTTTTTCCTTTGAAACCTTGTTCCCTTTTTACATCATTCCGCCTTCTGCCGCTTGCCGTTTTCCGTATGCCGTCGACCGTTAGTCGTTGCCTTTGGTAGAAGAAAACCATACGCTCGTCTTGATTAACTTTTTTATAACAATTTGGAGAAATAGAATGTAAACCCTTCGGCGTATTTTCGGAAAAAATAATTCAGTCTGTCGTCTCGGTCAGGCAATTTGTTTCACTTATTGATCAAAACCTAAGGCATAGCCAACGCCTTAGACTAATTTCGACTTAACTGAATGGCCACAATTCAACATTAAAAATTATCTTTGCAGCGCAAAAAAATTCTATCATGACTTTTTTACTCATTTTATACATCGTTTTAAGCATCAGCCTTTACAAAGTCTTTGAAAAAGCTGGTATTGAAGGATGGAAAGCACTGGTTCCCGGATTGAATTTTATGGAATGGTGCAAATTGATAGGGCGTCCATCCTGGTGGGCGGCATTGTTATTGATCCCAATTGTAAATATTTTCATCTTGGCGGGCATGGCTGTGGACATGGTCCGGTCATTCAAAAAATATAAGCTCTGGCATAGTTTCGTCGCTGTAGTTTTACCTCCCGCAATGTTCTTCTGGCTTGGATTCGATTCCAAAGAAGCCTATGACGGACCAACTTTGGAAAAAGAGCAGGCTTATGCCAAACAAATTGCTGAAGCCAAAGAAGCTGGTAACACCAGAAAATTTAAACGACTGATTGCCAACAGCCCTTATAAAAAATCAGCTCCCAGAGAATGGGGCGAAGCTATCTTCTTCGCGGTTTTTGCTGCAGCTTTTATTCGCATGTTCCTGATAGAGGCTTATGTAATACCTACTCCTTCCATGGAAGGATCTTTACTGGTCGGAGATTTTCTTTTTGTCAGTAAAGTCAATTATGGTGTGAGAATGCCTGAAACTGTTGCAATGTTGCCTTTGCTTCATAACCGCATCCCGGGCATCAACAGGGAGTCTTACCTGAAAAAGCCTCAACTGGAACACAAAAGACTTGGAGCCCTTGAAACCATCGACAAGAATGATCCTGTAGTTTTCAACTTTCCTGAAGGCGACAGTGTATATATCTTCCCCGAACGGACATGGAGCATTAACGATTATCGGAGAGGTGCAGTGGAAGACAGCGGTTACAAACATCACGTAAGAGCCATCAAAAGTGGTAAAAAGCCCCTAACAGTCAGGCCAATGGATAAAAAAGACCATTATGTCAAGAGATGCATCGCTACTCCTGGTGATAGTATGCAAATTATTGACCGACAGGTTTATATCAACGGAGAACCGGCCACCAACCCACAGCACGTGCAATTTTCCTATGAAGTAACTTCTTCCAATGGTCAGTTCAATACCAGAAATTTCCCGGACTGGGGCATTTCTTCTCAGGATGTTTATAAAACTCCTTACCCGAATACCTTCCTGATGTTCCTTTCTGACGAACAAAAGGAAAAAGTACAGGCAATGGATCCCGGAATTACGATCCGCCCGAGAGATTTCTCAAAAATCGACAACTCGGCCAAATTGTTCCCGCATGATCCAAATAATTTCCCGGGCTGGACCATTGATAATTTCGGACCTGTTTGGGTGCCAAAAGCCGGAGAAACGGTAAAAATTTCACCTGAAAATATTTCGCTTTATCACCGGATCATCACCATTTATGAGGAAAATGAATTGAGTATTTCTAATGGTAAGATCTCGATCAATGGCGAAGAAACAGATGAATATACCTTCAAAATGAATTATTACTGGATGATGGGAGATAATCGCCACAATTCAGAAGATTCACGCTTCTGGGGTTTTGTGCCTGAAGATCATGTTGTAGGAAAACCATTATTCATCTGGTTTTCAACTAAAGAAGGCAGCATTGGAAACGGCATCAATTGGAAACGAATCTTTTCTTCTGCTGATAAACAGTAATCAGAAAAATTAACAACTTAAATCAACTTACTGAAAATAAACTTATTATAATGCGTAACCTATTAATCTTATTCGTTTTTGCGGCAGTACTTTTCTCCGCTTGTGAACCTACTACCGATAATAATCCCTCCGGGCTTACTGTAGAAGAAATGACAGAAATTCTGCAATCTCAAAAATGGAGATATGATTACCCAAGGGTAATGGCAGGTCTTGATTCTTTAAAACCACATATGAATCCTGCAAAGTACCAGGTTGTTTCTGCCGGTGTTCAGCGCGTTCAATTTGGAACATTTGAGTTTGCTCCTGACAATATCATCTGGCTGGACCTGAATAACGGGAACGATCCGGTACAGGGTAATTGGGCCTTTACTGAAGATGGAAAGCACTTCATGATCACTTTTTCCACTCAAAAAGCAATTCCTCATCCGATCATTAATTTCAGTAAAGAAGAAATTCATGTCGATGCTAATAGTGAAGCAGGAGCGGTATATCCAAAGATTTTCATTCCGCTTTCTGAAGGAGCAGGACTCCCTAGAATAGATACTACTCAGGTAAATGAAGGAGGAGCTACTCAGGATACATTGCAATAAAAAGCACCTTTCATTTAAACCAAAAAGCCTGTATCAGCATAATTGATACAGGCTTTTTTTTACACCCTTTAAAAATATGAAAATATGTTGTTTTATTTATTTATTTTTGTTGAAATAAATTTATCAACATGGGCATCAAAACAACTCCAGCGCTAATCTCTCTGTTTTTTTTAGCATTCCTTTTTTATAGCTACACAGCCGATAACACCAATATCAAAAAAATAAATTATCACCCGGAAGACTTTCTTAGTACCGAATTACCCAACGAATACAACGAACTTTTCGCTGGTTCAGGAGAATGTGCATTTTGTCATCAGGAATTAACCACAAGCGCCGGAGAGGATGTCAGCATTTCCGACAGCTGGCGATCAACCATGATGGCCAACTCAGCCAAAGATCCTTTCTGGAGAGCAAAGGTCAGCCACGAAATTCTTACGGTCCCGCAAAATCAGGAAATTCTGGAATCTACCTGCACCAAATGTCATGCTCCTGCAGGCATAAAAAATGCTCACTACCTCGGCCAGGATACCTATTCCCTGGAATCCATGGAAGCTGATCCTATTGCTCTTGACGGTGTGACCTGCACCGTTTGTCATCAAATCCCCAGCGAATCCATGGGCATTTATTCGGGAAACTTTTTGGTAGGGGAAAATCACGAAATTTGGGGGCCGTACAGCTTCGAGATATTTTCTATGCCAATGATTAACCACACGGGATACACGCCAGGTTACGGGAGCCAGATCCACGACTCCAGATTATGCGCTTCCTGTCATACATTGATAACCAATACCGTTGACCTGGATGGCAATTTCACCGGAGGGACTTTTGTGGAACAGGCAGTGTATCACGAATGGAAAAATTCGGTTTACCCTGAACAGGGAATCACCTGCCAAACCTGCCACCTCCCGGAAACGGACGACCCTACGGTTATCACCAGCCGCCCACCATGGTATGATGTAGAGCGAAGCCCTTTCGGAAAACATGAATTAGTCGGAGGAAATGTATTTATGTTAAAAATGCTCAGAGATAACGCGGAAGAGATAGGAGTGACGGCCACAACTGACCAGTTCAACAACACCATTTCCAAAACTATGGATATGTTGCAAAATAAAACCCTGGACGCCAATTTGATGGAGATAAACAGAACCCCGGACACACTTTTCCTCGAATTAGAGTTGCTCAACAAGGCAGGTCATAAATTTCCTTCCGGATACCCCAGCAGAAGAGCTTTTGTGACCCTCATGGTCATAAATGAAGCAAATGACACCATCTTCCACAGCGGCAATATGAACGAATCGTTTCAGTTATTAGACGAGAATGAGACTTATGAGCCCCATTACGATATGATCAACAGCGAGCAACAGGTGCAGATTTATGAAATGGTAATGGGAGATATCAATGGTCAAGTAACCACCGTCCTTGAAAGAGCCGACGTTCACCTGAAGGATAACAGATTACCGCCTGCAGGATTCAAAACCGATCATATGGTTTATGATACTGTTCAAATCGCTGGAAATGCAACTGTTGATGAAAACTTCAATAAAACAGGAACAGAAGAAGGCTCAGGGAAAGACATAATACGGTTTCACATCCCTATTAATGAGGCAACTTCTGATCTTGCTGTTCAGGCCAGGGTTTATTATCAAACTGTTTCGGACAAATGGCTGCAGGAAATGTTCAGTCATTCTTCAACAGAGATCGATGCATTCAAATCTTACTATGACAATGCAGATAAAACCCCAGTTTTGGTCAGTGAATCTGTGATCGTAAGTGCTTTAACAGCCGTGGATGATCCTGACTTAAAGGGAAGCTTGAAGATTTTTCCTAATCCATCACATAATAATTTCACAGTAGAAAGCTCCCAATACAATATTTCCGATTTGGAGTTATTTACCTTAGAGGGTGAGGCCGTTAAAATTGAAATAGAACAATCAACCGGCAAATCAGCTTCAATAAATATGGATCAACAGCAGGGTTTGTATTTATTAAAAATCAAATTGGAAGGTGCAGGAAGCACCATTTATAAACTTGCCGTCATAGAATAATACAAAAGCGGGTTACAGAATATAACTTCCTGCAACCCGCTTTTATCCAGTACCAGCAACTAGAAACTAGAAACCAGCAACAAGTCCCTTACTCACATCCCATTATCTCCCTGGAAATCGGGTCATTATTCGGAAAACAATTACCTGACAATACTGCATCCGGCACATAACGATCCAGGTCAGGATCACGAAGTCCATCCGCCAGAAATGCCACCAATTGTTGAATTTCAATCGTCGTAAGATTCAATGGATGGAAAAGAGGAGAAATATTCCTGTCGACACGCTCATTTTCAGGTATGGCATCATTGAAATACTCCACTACCCCCCATAAGGTATGCTTGCTGCTTCCGTGAAAATAAAACGGAGAGTCTTTCATATTGTAAATGGTAGGCACCTTGAATTTGTAAAGATCCTCTTCTTTTCCGGTAAATCCTCCACGTCCAAAATTTCGCAAATCGTCCACGCTGGTATTAAATCCGTGAGAATCATACATATCCTTGACCCCAATAGCATGATATTCATTGGCGCTCATGGAAGGTCCCTTATGACAGCGAACGCAGCCTGCTTTGCCATAAAACAACAAAGCACCTTCTTTCTGCATGTCTGTCAAAGCACCACGCTCTCCCTTCAGCCATTCCTGGAAGGGAGCTTTGTTACTCAATAGGGTTCTGATATAAGCTGCCAGAGCAAAAGCTGTTGTTTCGGCACCATATCTTTCCTCAACAGGATAATCCGGAAAGGCAGCGTCATAAAGGGCACGATAGCCCAACTCATCCAGCACATACTCATCTACTTTCATGCGGTGAAGGACCTGTCCTTCAATTAATTGAGCTTCAATTCCGTCCAGACCCGTATAGTTTATATGAGTATCCTCGAAAACATCCCAAATATTTTCCGTATCAGCATTGGTATGATTGGCTCCAAATTTGCCTGTCCAGGTAGTATTGGTCACGTAACTAACATTGAGCAGACTCAAGGCACGACCGGCCTGAGTATCAAGTTCAGATTCATCATAATCTTCATTCATGCCGCGATCATTACCCATTCCCATTCCTCCATCGGCGATACCTTGTTTTCTCCCGGGCATAAAACCGGCCTCCGGCAGATGACATGTAGCACATGAGTAAGTATACCTCGATGATTCATGCATTGCATCACCGGCGAGGGCTGTTTCGTAAAAAAACAATTTTCCTAATTCCACTTTCTCTGCTGTGATCGGATTATTGACTCCGGCGATAATTGAACCAAAATCATCACTTTCCGGTAAAATATAATAATCAGCCGATCCGGTAGGAGATAATCGGCCAAGCAGGTCATCAAGTTCGATATCAAGTGGGTCGGTGAGTCGGTCTTTAGAGCATCCAAAAGCAACGAAACCTATCATTGCCAATAGTAAAAATCTTTTCATGTTCGGTTAGTTAATAGTTGTTCAGAGATTATGACTTATTTTTTTATATAGTTGGTACATTTTCGGTGTACGAAAATTCAATAATTTTTGTTACAAGCTGTAAATGCAGACTTAAAATATGGTTTGTGCTTAATGTTTAAAACAGCTGTTTCCCCGGTAATATCAGGTACAGCTTAGGATAGATTGCCCCAGATGACAAACAAGATCGGTCTGTCGCTGGCAAAAATAAAAAAATTAATCTGGATATTCAATCATTATTAATTAGAACCATTCTAAATTTAATGCTTGTAAAAACATTACTATAATGCAGATTTTTCAATTTTTTTACCCCTGAAAATCAAATTTAAGCAAGGTATTAAGTCATTTACCCACTGGAAAAAGTCTATAATTTGAACCGATTAAAAACCAAACTTACTGGAGAATGGTTACCTAATCATTATTTTTGCATTTCATTTGAACACCACTTTAATAAAAAAACGACTTCACTAATTCAACAGCAAGGATTTGCGGGGAAAAAATTAGGGAAATCCTGTATATAAATCATGCATAACATCAAAGACATATTAAAGGACAGAATTCTGGTACTCGATGGAGCCATGGGCACAATGATCCAACAATACCAGCTGACGGAACAAGACTTCAGGGGAGAAAGATTTGCAGATTTTCCAATGGATATCAAGGGTAATAACGACATCCTGTCCATTACCCAACCCCATATCATCGAAGCCATTCACAAAGAGTATCTCAAGGCTGGAGCCGACATTATTGAAACCAACACTTTTGCAGGTACACGTATGGCACAGGCTGACTATAAAATGGAAGCCTATGTTTATGAATTAAATCTTGAAGCCGCGAAAATTGCCAAAAAAGCAGCATCAGCATACACCGCCAAAACTCCTGACAAACCCAGATTTGTCGCAGGCGCTATGGGACCAACCAACGTCACTGCTTCTCTTTCCCCTGATGTCAACGATCCGGGATACAGAGCGGTGAGCTTCGATGATCTCAAAGACGCCTACTACGAGCAAGCCCGTGGCCTAATGGACGGCGGCTCCGATATTCTGCTTGTTGAAACCATTTTCGACACCCTGAATGCAAAAGCCGCCCTTTTCGCCATTGATCAGCTTTTTGAAGACACAGGTAAGGAACTGCCCATAATGGTCTCCGGAACTATCACCGATGCCAGCGGCCGTACCCTTTCCGGTCAGACGGTGGAGGCTTTCTGGATCTCTATTTCACATATGGATTTGTTAAGCGTCGGACTGAATTGTGCTCTGGGAGCCAAGGAAATGCGGCCCTATATCGCAGCGCTTTCCAAAGTGGCGAATTGTTTTCTGAGTGCCTACCCAAATGCCGGCCTCCCCAATGAATTTGGAGAATACGATCAGACTCCGGAGATCATGCAAGGTTATATCAGAGACTTTGCCGGCAGTGGTTTTGTCAACATTATTGGAGGCTGTTGCGGCACTACTCCGGAACACATCAAAGCTATGGCTGAGGGTGTTAAAGGACTTGAACCAAGGAAAATACCGGAAGTAGAAGAATATACCATGCTTAGTGGACTTGAACCATTGATCATGCGCCCTGACAGCAATTTCGTTAATATTGGAGAGCGTACCAATGTAACGGGTTCAAGAAAATTTGCCCGGCTGATCCTTTCTGAGAATTATAGTGAGGCTTTGAGCGTTGCCCAACATCAGGTAGAAGGAGGTGCCCAAATCCTGGATGTCAATATGGATGAAGCCATGCTGGATTCGGAAGAGGCCATGAAAAATTTTCTGAACCTGATGATGTCCGAACCTGAGATCGCCAAATTGCCTATCATGATTGATTCCTCCAAGTGGAGTGTGATCGAAGCTGGTTTAAAATGTGTTCAGGGA
>QQUB01000888.1 GCA_008501835.1 Bacteroidota bacterium | reverse complement strand
TTCAATGTTTTGGCGGGTAAACCGACGTTCTCCCTTACTATTCTTATGAGGTTTAAGCATGTCAAATTCCTTTTCCCAGAAGCGGATCTGGGATTTGGAAATTTTGAACATGTCGGCAGTTTCGCTAATACTGAAGTACCTTTTCAGTTCTTCATCCTTCTCATCAAAAATAGGTATTTGTGCCATACGATTACCTTTTGGAATCAAAATGTACGATTTTTCCATGATATGGGCAAGGATTGTTAGGTGTTTTTGAGAGACCTTACTGAGGGAAAGTGTATTACTTCTATATTAGGCATAGTAGATTTTAGCCTTTCTTCTCCCGCCTCAGCCTGAATTTTAGCTTTGGAAAACGTAAATAAAGTGGATTTGATTTACTAAAAAGCCAACCGAATATGCCAGCAGGCAGGGAATAATGCTACCTTAGCCCTCCATTTGATAACCTAATTGAGGTATAATGATAAATTCAATAATTACAGGTACAGGTAGTTTTATCCCTGATCACGAGGTGAAGAATTCCGATTTTTATGATGCATCATTTTTTGATGAAAAGGGCGAGAAATATACCATTCCCAATGAGGATATTGTTGCAAAGTTTAAAGAAATAACAGGAATTGAGGCCAGGCGTTACGCGAATGAAAATATGGTTACCTCTGATATGGCCACCATTGCCTCCCAGCGGGCTATCGAAGGGGCAGGTATTGATCCCGAAACGCTTGATTACATTATAGTTGCCCATAATTTCGGAGACGTACCTTACGGACATACCCAATCCGACCTGCTCCCAAGTCTGGCTACCAGGGTCAAACATAATCTGAAAATAAAATCTCCAAAGTGTGTAGCATATGATATCCTGTTTGGTTGTCCCGGATGGGTTCAGGGAGTGATTCAGGCGCATGCTTTCATAAAAGCAGGAATGGCACAAAAATGTCTGGTGATTGGAGCAGAATCACTTTCAAGAGTTGTTGATCCACACGACAGGGATTCAATGATTTATGCAGATGGTGCCGGAGCCTGTATCGTTGAAGCGAAAGAAGGAGATGAGCAGGAAGGAATCCTTTCCACTGCTGCCGTAACTCATGCTTATGATGAAGCCTATTACCTTCATTGGGGTACTTCCTATAATCCGGAAGTTGAGTCGTATGAGCACTATATAAAAATGCATGGCCACAAGATCTATGTTTATGCACTGACCAATGTACCTGCAGCTATGAAATCCTGTCTGGATGAAAGTGGGGTAGATATTCACGATGTCAAAAAGGTACTTATCCATCAGGCAAACGAAAAAATGGATGGGGCTATCATCAATCGCTTCTTCAAACAATATAAAACGGAAGTACCGGAACATGTAATGCCGATGAGTATACACAGGTTAGGCAACAGCTCAGTGGCTACCGTGCCAACTTTATTCGATCTGGTACTCAAAGGAAAATTAGAAAATCATTCCATCCATGAGGACGATGTATTAATCATGGCATCCGTGGGGGCCGGCATGAATATTAACGCGATTGTTTACAAATGCCCAGGTGCATTGAAGTAGCCAGAAAACAGTTTTAAACATGCTCTAAATAAGGGATAGGGGAATAAGTGTTTTTTTGAGCTAATCACTTATTCCTCTGTATTCCGTAACATTATAGTCTACTGCTTCAATATTGAATTTGGCATAAACAAATGGGCCATCGGGATAATGCCAGATTGCCTCACCATAAGCCGGTATATTTTGTCCGTTCAGGCCCCGGTAATCTTTGACCGGGGTTGTCCATTGATAATTTTTATATGCCTTTCCGTCCGCTGATTCATACCGGTCGTTCGAACTGAAATCTACTAATTGCCCTTTTTCATTGAAAAATAGCAATGCTTTTATCTCATGACCCGCATTGGAGAAAGTAGCTTCGGCAGTCAGGGCATCAACCTCTTTCCAGTCTATAGTGGGATCAATAAGAGTGGCAGGAGCAAAAATGCACATATCATTAAACAAGGTAACCGTTTCGCTTTTGGTCATCAAATCTCCACGTGCATCGGCTACTGAAAATATGGAACCTACCTTAATTTCCATGACCGCTTCATCCTCAAGATAACTATGCAACCCGTCAAAGGGAATACCAAACATTTTGGATTCAATATAAAATGTGCGACTTCTTTTTTTATAAAAATTATATTGTCTTGAAATGATGTTGAGCCACGGCTTGTCCTGGCCCAGTTTCATCTCTCCGGTGAGAGTGGCACTGAAATTATGAACTTTAGGTTTTCCGATTACATTAGTGTATTCCAGATATTTTTGAACCACAGGGGGTAGGTGTTCCATATCCGCTTTGGATAATAATTCCGGTTGATGCTGGGTTGCCAATTGTTCCTGCACTATAGATTCAAATCTGTTTTTAAAACTGTCAGATCTGTTTTGAAAATAACCCATAACCACCGGAATAAGGATGATGATGTTGGCCAGTGTACCCCATTTGGCATCCGACCAGGTGCTGATGATTATAATCTGGGAAAGAATGATGGCTGCTAATCCGGCGATCCACCAGCCGTTACCATTAGTGATCAACATAATGAATGTGACCAAAAAAAGAATGGTTGTAATCAGCCAGATTATTCCAAATGGTTTAGAAATGGAATGAGATAATTCTTCTAAAGAGGCCAGGCTGAAGGCCTTGGCAAAACCCATTAAATGAATAAGACCATGAACCAATAAAATGGCATAAAAGACAATTTTCATAGCTGGAAAATTTCAGGAAATTGATGTAAAACATTTAGATCTAAAACCGATTGAAGTTACAAATATTTCCTTTGATCTTCAGATGTTTAACAGCATAGTTTGTCTTGATTTTTTCACTAAAAAACTACTTGATTGACCCTTACCTGATCAGCGTAACATCTCCCTTGAACAGAATGATTTCATCGTCGTCAAATGCTATTTCAGCATACCATACAAAAACAGCTGAGTTACAGTTCCTGCCTCGAAATCTACCATCCCATCCATGTGCCGGATTATTAGGTTGGAAATTGAATTCTTCAAAAACCTGTTCTCCCCATCGGTTATAGATCTGAAAGCTGACCACCTCAGCGACTCCTTTTCCTGAAAAGATCATGAAAATATCATTATTGCCGTCCAGGTTAGGGGAGAAAACGTTCGGAATATAAACATTTCGATTTTTTTGAACGTAAATAGTCACCAGATCAGAGGTGCTGCAACCGTTCTCATCAATAAGGGTGGCTCCATAGGTGTTAGTGCTTACAGGAGACACCATTTGGATATAACAACTGTCACAATGGATGTTGGGGTCAGGGTTCCAGAAAAAATCCATGATGGAGGTTTCAGGTATATTAAAAAGGGCGTAAAGATCAGCTTCATCCCCAAGTTCAATCGTCTGATCCTCTCCAAGATCAAGCCACAAGTCATTCCCATCAGGAACCTGAACGTCCATCTGGAATTCACACCCGTTTACGTCCTGAACAAGTACTTCGTATACCCCTCCGCCAAGTTGATTGAAAATGGAACTTTGCTGGAAATTACCTTCCTCCAGGCTGTATAAGTATGGCCCCTCGCCACCTAAGACTTCTTGTATTATTAAAGCACCGTCAGCATCACCAAAGCAGGTGGGTGTTTCGGTCTCAAAATCTATTCCGGTCGGCGCCAATGGACCTGCATTCACAACAACCTCATCAAGACTTTCGCAACCGTTGATCAAATTGGTGATCATCAAATGGTAAATACCCGGAGTTTCAACGGTAGTCAAAGGGGTCGTACTAATTACTGAAGGATTATTACCCATGATCCAGTTGAGCGTAAACTGATTTCCAATGGAAGATGCTAATCCGTTTAACTCCACCGAAGACTGGTGACAGTTAATTTCCATATCCATTCCAGCATTGGCGATTGGGGGAGTGATATCCTGTGTTACCAATACGCTATCCATACTGGCACACCCGTTTTCAGTATTTAATACTGTCAGGTAATAATGGCCGGGTTCGTTGACAATAGCCATCATGCTTCCACTACCAGAGAGAATGTTTCCATCGTTACTGCTCCAGGAATAGCCGAAAGAGTTGCCTTGAGAGGAGTTTTCACCATTTAAGCTGGCCGATTCAATTATGCAATTCAGGTGTTGGTTGGGCCCTGCCTCAACCGCCGGATAGTTGTAATCCTCATTCACGATTGTTGAAGCCATTGAACTACAGGCAGTCAGGGTGTCCAGAACCAAGATGGAATACATACTGGCTTCCGAAACGGATAGATTGTTATCAAAAGCTCCTGAAATTTGATTATTCTGCCCGTCAAACCATTGGTACACAATATGAGTTCCTGTTTCACAATTGCTACCATCAATCAAAACTATTTCCGTCTCGCAATTCAATATTTCCGGCTCAGCCAAAAGGGCAGCAGGCTCATAGGAAAGATCTGTTAAAATAGCTGTTGCAGGGGTTGATAGACATCCGTGTATTTCATCAGTTACCAATAATTGATAGGTTCCGGGAACGGAAATTTCAGGAGTCAGCTCCATTTGATTGGAGGCATTTATGCCCGGACCGGACCATTGATAAGTGAAACCAGAACCCTGTGTGGAATTGTCTGCCATCAAAACTGCTGAATGGGTATCACAATCAAGAAATAACTCAGGTCCGGCATCAGCAACTGGGTTTGGAATTTCTTCAACGAACTCAACAGTTGCCGACTGACAACCGTTTTGATCTGTTACCGTAACAGCATAGGAATCTTCCGAAAAGACTGATATCTGGGTTTCAGCCCCGTCAGTTGACCAGTCGTAATTTACATATCCGGGAGTGGCATTAAGCAAGGTTGTATCGCCTGAA
>QQUB01000163.1 GCA_008501835.1 Bacteroidota bacterium | reverse complement strand
GGCGCAACCGTCAGCGTATTGGTATTGCTCAGTCCGTCGGTCCACATATACGTATAGTTGCCATCGCCACCGGTGGTCTGTGCCACAAAAGTGACCGGAGTGCCCAGACAGGCAAATTCATTAAAACCACCCCAGACCTCAGGGTTCTCATGGATCGTTAAGGTGACCGCCGTCCGCGTATCACTCGTACAACCGGTCGATGGGTCCCGGGTTTCAGCGTAGAAGGTGCCAGCACCCGTGGGCGTGTAGGAAGTAGTGTTCTCCGCAAGTAATGTTCCATCAGTGGCACTTGAGTACCAGTTAATCTGGTATCCAGGTTCAGTAGAAGCCATCACAGCCGGAAGTTCCTCGCCATCACAAGCCTCGGCATTGATACCCTCAGGTGCTTCGATGGTCAAATTCAGACATGGATCCTGAGGTTCCACGACCGTAATGTATTGATCAGCACCAATATTTTCAACTATTTGTACTATCCCTGAAGGCCAGGTAATTTCCAAAGACGTGGCCATCGTATTACTACCCATTCCGAAATAGGCATCAATAGCATCCCCTCCTCCAAGACTTGAGCCACTTCTTGTTTCAAGGTATTGAGTCATCCCGTCCGGAGTAGTCAATTTCAGATAGGAGCCAATTCCATCATAATTACTGACTGTTCCGATGAGGTGAACTTTCAAAAAATGATTCCCATTATTATTATTGTTACGCATCAACAAAGGTGCTTCCCCATAATTCACGATAAACATATCCGGATCTCCATCATTATCATAATCGCCAAAAACAGAGGTTCTGGCCCTGCCATCATCATTCATATTCATAGCAGCAGATACGTCGGAAAAATTTGATCCGTTCGCATTATTATGGAATAACATATTGGGTTTTGGCTCTTCTGAGGACGGGAAATGGTGAGAGCCCACAACCAGGAAAAGATCCAGCCAGCCATCCAGGTCGTAATCAAAAAAATTGGTACCCCAGGAAAAATCAGGAAAGACCTGCCCATTCACCCCGGATGATCCTGAGACATCCACAAACTGTCCATTATTATTTTTGAACAGATTAGCAGGACCAATATCTGAATAATAAACATCCATCCAGCCATCATGATCATAATCACCGACAGCAATGCCCATTCCATTGGCACAATCATCAATTCCAACCTGAACACTCACTTCAGTGAAATTCCAGGGTAAAGAAGGATGAGTATCTCCATCATTCCTGAATACCTTCATAGGAATAGGATTCGTACTCAGGCAATCATTTACCAGGAAGAGGTCCAGATCACCATCTCTGTCAAAATCCGTCCAGCCACCTATAAAACCAAATCCGGTAATGGTTCCGGTTTCAGCAAGGATAATAGAAACATCGGTGAAGGTCTCATCACCATTATTCATGTATAATCTGTCCTGAAAGCTACCATCGGTATAGCCGGGAACCATATTGTGATTTGCCACGTAAAGGTCGAGGAAACCATCATTATTAAAATCCCCCCAGGAAGCAGAGGCACCACGGGATTGATCAGTCGTACTGATTCCTGCAGATGCAGTAATATCCGTAAAGGAATTGCCTCCATTATTTTTTAACAATACATCCTGATTGCTATTGGCTAAAAAAAGATCCTGATATCCATCATTATTGAAATCCGCAGCAGCTGCGCCACTACCATCATGCATCGCATCCTCAACTCCCAAACTTTGAGCAACATCAGTGAAGGTCCCGTTTCCGTTATTATGGTAAAGCCGATTAGCTTCCAGCCTCATCGTAACATACAGGTCAAGCTGGCCATCATTATTATAGTCAAACCAAACGGCACCACTGCCAATGGATTGTATATCACTGGGAATTGCAGCGCCATCATGCACCATCACAATACCTGCATTGGAAGTTTCATCGGAAAATCCCTGTCCGGGAAGGTTAGCAACAATTGCCATTGTAAGCAGGAGACTAAAAACAACCTCCTTTACTTTCGAAGCATTCAGGAAAACGACATTCAATACCATTGGAATAAGTAGTTGTTAATTTCACAAAGCGAAACCCGGCTAAAAAATTTGAAAGAATGGTTAGAGCCCCAAAAGGAAGGTTTTCACCCAAGGTTATTCAATTCAAATAACTCAGCCAATGGCATTATTCAAAAATGCCAGATAAAAACACCGCTTAAGGTTTATGGTAAAATTTCAGTTTAGCAGGGTGCAAAGGATTCGGTTCTCAATACAGGAAAACTATGCTGTTTGAGCTAATTGTTCTTAGAGAGGCGCTAAAATGGTCTGTTAATTGCTACGTAAATATGCGAATATTGTTGCAAAAAAACAGTCATTGATTATTGATACCCAAGATTCTTTTTGTAGATACGTTTATTTCTGTTATGCCCTTGCAGAGTTTTGGCAAAATTGTGAAAGCCAGAACCATCTCCCCTGGCACAAAAGAAAATATAGTCGTGTTGTTCAGCATTCAAAACTGCATCAATGCTTTCTATCGAAGCCATAGAAATCGGGCCCGGAGGCAAACCTGCATACATATAGGTATTGTATGGAGAGTCAAAGTTGATGTGGCGGTTGAGTACCCTGTGAGTATCAAAATCTCTTGTAGCGAACACAGCCGTCGGGTCAGCCTGTAAACGGATGCCCTGTTTTAGCCTATTGAGGTAAACCCCGGCCATTCTTTCCTTTTCGCTACTCTGCAGCGTTTCACGCTCTACAATGGAAGCCAGGGTGTAAACTTCTTCGGGAGTCATTTCAAGCGACTTTGCTTTTTTAAGCCTTCCTTTTTTACCCCAAAACCGATCATGCTCCTTAATCATTCTATCAATAAATGCTTCCGGAGATGTATTCCAGAAAAACTCATAGGTATTGGGAATAAACAAACTCATGAGGGTTTCTTTGGTGTAACCTATTTTTTTCAAATACTCCTGATCAGTAAACAAGGCATTAATCGATACAGAGTCAGCTTCAATAGCGACAGCCGCTTTCCCGGCAACCTCTTCAGGCAATCTTGAATTATTAATAACCACATTCACAGGTGCCTGTTTGCCACCTCTTAAGTGTCTGATCAGGTCGATGGTATTCCATCCGGGAGAGATTTCATACCTTCCACTGCGCATGGGCGATTTTTTATAATTCATCCGTTCAGCAAGCCGATTAAATACCTCTTCATTTTGTATAAGTCCCTTGGCATTCAAAAGAGCAATGACTTCTTCGTATTCGGAATGAGAAGGAATCTCAACAATGTAATTATCCATTCCCTCCGGAACTACTGGTCCCCCGATGAATTTGTTATAAAAAAAGATGGCCAATACCACAGCAGCAATTAAAGCCACTGTACCGTACCTGAACAGTTTTTTCATGATTGTTTATTTATGAACATACTTTTCTTGTCCCAAATAGTCAAAAATGGCTGACTTGTTTATAACAGGGGAATTAAAAGCCGATAAAGTTGGAAGCTTTGATAAACTAACTAAAATCAGGCACCTAATATTGTTCTTTCTCATTAGGGAAGTCAAGCGATTTGACGTCCTTAATATAATGTTGAACAGCACCTTTAATATCATCAAACAAATTTAAATAACGCCTGAGAAACCTGGGTTTGAAGTCTTTGGTTATACCCAGAAGATCATGAAGTACAAGTACCTGACCATCCGTATCTGGTCCCGCTCCGATACCGATAGTCGGAATACTCAATTGTTCGGAAACTTTCTTGGCTAGTTTGGCTGGGATCTTCTCCAAAACAATGGCGAAACATCCTAACTTCTCCAAAATCAATGCATCCCGGATCAGTTTTTCCGCTTCCTCCTCCTCTCTTGCTCTCACGGTATAGGTTCCGAATTTATAGATCGCCTGGGGAGTAAGTCCCAAATGCCCCATAACAGGTACACCAGCAGAAAGGATTCGCTTTATGGATGTCTTGATCTCAGCTCCGCCTTCCAGTTTTACGGCATGGGCACCAGATTCTTTCATAATACGAATAGCAGAGGCCAGTGCTTTTTTTGAATTTCCCTGGTAAGTTCCGAAGGGCAGGTCCACTACGATCAGGGATCGTTTTGCAGCTCGTATCACTGAAGACGCATGATAAATCATCTGGTCAAGCGTGATTGGCAGGGTGGTTTCATGACCCGCCATAACATTGGAGGCTGAATCTCCCACCAAAATCACATCAATTCCGGCTTCGTCAACAATGCGTGCCATGGAATAATCATAAGATGTAAGCATACTTATTTTCTCTCCGCTATCCTTCATCGAGCGCAAGACGTGGGTGGTTATCCTTTTAACTTCTTTACTTACAGACATAAGCTTTTAAATTTAAGCCCACAAGATATGCAGTGGTTTGTTCTATGCCAAATGAATGTTAAAATATATCCTCAAATGGGTGGGGCCACGAATACATGAATGGCGGGTTGGAAAAGTGACGAGTGATGAGTGCAGAGTGATGAGTTCTTAATTATAAACTCATCACTATGCACTATGCATTCTACACTCTCCTTCCTTTCGTCCGCTCCCTGTCATAAGTTCGAGATTTAAAATTGTAAGCCAACGAAAAATACTTTACCTTTGCCGTCCTGAAAAGCGCTCAAGTTCTTTTTGACGTTAAAAAAATGGATTACATGAAAAACATTGGATTGATATTACTGGCAACTCTGTCGATAACGGCTTGTACAACTGACTTTCAGTTGGAAGGAGAATGGAAGGATATTCCAGTGGTTTACGGGTTTATATCTGTGGCAGATACAGCACATTACATCAGAGTGGAAAAAGCCTTTCTGGAACCAGGGGGTGATGCCAATCAAATTGCGCAAATAGCTGATTCTTTATATTATGATAACGCAACCGTTCA
>QQUB01000039.1 GCA_008501835.1 Bacteroidota bacterium | reverse complement strand
AGAAGATTGATCGATGAGGATCTACCATTAAGTGAAGCGATTGAAAAAGCGGAGTTAATAGTTTTAAGCACTCCAGTGGATGTCATGCTAAGGCTCCTCCCGGAAATCCTGGATCAGGTTAAGGATCAAACTGTTATGGATGTCGGCTCAACAAAAGAAAAACTTCATGGCATCGTAGCTCGTCATCCTAAACGCGGTAATTTTGTTTCCACCCACCCAATGGCGGGAACGGAATATTCAGGCCCTGAGGCAGCAATTCCAAATCTTTTTGATAATAAATGCTGTGTGATTTGCGAACCGGAAAAAAGTGACCCTGGGGCTCTGGAGAAGGTCTACAGCCTTTATGGTTCAATACCAATGAGCTTGGTAAATCTGCCTCCAAAACCTCACGATATCCACGCAGCTTATGTTTCACATATTTCACACATAAGTTCCTTTGCTTTGGCCCTGACAGTTCTGGCCAAGGAAAAGGATGAAGACAGGATTTTCGAGTTGGCGAGCGGGGGATTCGCATCTACAGTTCGTCTGGCGAAAAGCTCCCCGGAAATGTGGATACCCATTTTCAGACAAAATCGCGACAATGTACTGGATGTACTGGATGAGCATATCAACCAACTTGCACAGTTTCGCAGTTTATTAATAAAGCAGGACTTTGACGGTTTTTACGAAAAGATCAAAGCCTCTAATGAGATAAGAAAAATAATTAAATAAACAAGGCTAAGGCTGAGGCTAATGGAACATCCCGTACACGAATGTGTCGGGAGGCTGAGGTCGAAAAATTTTAAGGCCAAAAAATTACTTAAAATCATGGAATTTAAATCGATCCTGGACCAACCGCATAAGCGTCCAATTATCATTGCCGGACCATGCAGTGCCGAATCGGAAGAACAGGTCCTGGCAACCGCCCACGGACTTAAGGATATGAACGTGGATTATTTCCGGGCAGGAATATGGAAGCCAAGAACCCGCCCCGGAAACTTTGAAGGATCCGGACGCCCGGGCCTAAAGTGGTTGAAAAGGGTTAAGGAGGAAACCGGCCTGAAAGTAACTACAGAGGTAGCCAATGCCAACCATGTTTTTGAAGCCATCAAACACGGTATCGATGCTCTCTGGATCGGGGCAAGGACTTCGGTAAACCCCTTTGCTGTTCAGGAGATCGCTGATGCTCTGGCAGGTGTTGATATTCCTGTAATGATCAAAAACCCAATTAATCCGGACTTAAGTCTCTGGATGGGGGCCATTGAAAGGATCTATAAAGCAGGAATCGAACGCATAGCGGTTATTCACCGTGGTTTTTCCTATCATGGGGATTCCAAATATCGTAATATTCCGCACTGGCAAATTCCGATTGAGCTAAAAAGGAAGTTCCCTACCATCGAGATCATTTGCGATAATAGTCATATTTGTGGAGAACGAAGTATGTTACAGGAGGTTGCACAGATTGCCATGGACCTGAATTTCGATGGTCTCATGACTGAAGTTCACCCTAATCCGGACGAAGCCTGGAGTGATGCCAAACAACAAATAAAACCTGATACTTTCAATGATCTCGTAAACAATCTGGTTTATCGTGATCCGTCCACAGATGATGTTGAGTTCCTCGAGACTATCGAGCAGCTTAGAAATCAAATTGATGATGTCGATAATGAATTGCTCAACCTGTTGAGTAAGCGGATGAAGCTGGCAGAAAGTATCGGTAAATACAAGAAACGCAACAATATTGCCATTCTGCAAACTGACCGCTGGAATGAGATCCTGGAGAAAACGCAGGCTGTTGGTAAACTAAAAGGCCTGAGTCCGGAATTCATCAGAACTTTCCTGCGTGCAGTTCACCAGGAATCTATTAATCACCAGGAGGATATCATGAACGAAGTGGAAGAACCGAAGGCTAGATAATATTCTCAAGAAGAGGTGTATTCAAATTTAGACAATGAATAAAATCCAAATATTGTTTAAAATCAAGGGGCTTGATGCGTTGCATCAAGCCCCTTTCACTTGGTATCAAGAGTGTTATCTCTTTCGTATGTGTATTTTACCCCTAAATGGGTCTGTGACTTTTTATTTTGTCATATTATAAGAGAATCCCACAGAGAAATTTCTTCCTGGTTTATAACTCTGGAACAAATAGGTCTGGCCTTCAAATTCGCTGGAACGCTCAAAAGTACTGTCCAGGATATTCTTCACACCAAAGCTTACTTTGAACTGTTGTTCCGGACCAAACTGCTGAGAAACCTTGAAATTCAGAGAATGGAACGGCTGCTCGTAAACATCCGGTAAAGCTCCGATCTCAACCAGGTACAGTTTCTCTCCAAGAACGTTATAGCTGATATTCGCCTGAGTACCGATCTGGTTGCGGTAGTTGATAAAACCATTGATGATATATGGAGATTGACTATACAATGGTCTCACATCAGATGCATTGGGATATACGGCACGGATGTCCTGAAGTTCCAAAGGCTTGATAGCTGCCTCTGATTTGATCAGTGTCACATTGGAACCAATGGTAAAGTTCTTCAATGGAGCAATGAAATCAAGACGCTTCCGTACTTCGAACTCAATTCCGTAAACGTTGGCTTTCTCAACATTTTCAAAAATCCACTCGCCATTTTTGGCCTGAGGATTATTGGTCAGCTCGATTGGATCTTTGAAATTTTTGTAGAAAAGGCTGAAAGAAATCAATTCACCAGGCTTCATGAAATACTCCCAGCGCAAATCTACGTTATCAACAGTGGTACGATTTAATTCTGGATTACCTAAAAGGAAACTGTTGTTGAGGAATTCAAAGAATACCACAGGTGCCAGCTCCTTAAATGTCGGGCGTGCAATGGTACGGTTATAAGACATACGCACATTCATCTTGTCCTTAACCGGCTCGTAAATCAAACCAAATGCAGGAAGGATGTCCGTATTGTCGAGCAACCTTTTATCATTCAAATCAACATTGGTGAAATTCACGGTACCAATTTCCATACGCGCCCCAAATACAGATTTCAGTTTATCAGTCAATGGCAGTTCTGTCATGGCATAAGCGCTGATCACACTTGCATCAGCCTCATACTGATTTCCTGCAAGTGTAGACTCGTCCACAAATACTCCCGCAGAATTTTCGCTACTGATGATATTCTCGTCAGCGAAATAGTCGCCAAAGTTTCCTGGATACTGATTACTGTTAGAGTTAAACTGATATATTTTCTCACCAAAGGAACGCTCTTTATAGTTGTAGGCTCCACCAACACTAATACTTGTATTTTTGGCTGTCCAGTTTTTAAAATTATATTTCAAATCAACTTTTCCGTTGAAAGTCAATTCATCCAGGTTTCTCCAATATCTCGTTGGGATCAAACCAATGGAAGGCTGAATTGAATATACAGTGGTACCTCCTATCTCTTCAAAAGCATTGTTCAAAAAGCGAAGATCAGGCTGGTCCATCTTGGCAAAACTCAAAGCTCCTGCCCAGTTCAATTCAAATTTGCCATTTTCGCCAAAACCGTGTTTCCCATTAACCTGGGTTACATCCAGTTGACGCTGCATATAGGCCAGTGTTTTTTCCTCATACCCAAGGTTTTCCAGGTAGAGGTAACCCTTCTGGTCACGGGTAGTGGTACTTCCTGACTGGTTATGCAGGAAAGAAAAGCTTATCTTATTGGCTTTGTTCAATTTTAAAGTAGCTGAAGCTATAGCAGACCATAATACTTCATCTGAAGAACGGTTGTCAGCATATACCTTGTCAGGTCTGAGGGTATCGGATTCAGCTGAAATAAACTGATAACGACCAGTCACTCCATTCTCATAAAAACTGAAATCACGCTTATAAGTCACCCCTGCAATGAAACCGAGGCTTTTTCCAAATAAACTGGTTTCATTTCCAACCGAAAGGGAAAATCCATGATTCACAGGGGCAGTTCTGGTTTGAGCTTCAACAACCTGATTAAAAGCCTTGGTCAATTCCCCACTCGCATCAGGCTGGGTTGCTGCCAGAACGAAGTCTGGTCTGATTGAGCTGTTCTCAATGCTTGAAGGGATGGCACGAACACCGTTATCATAGCCTAAAAAGTCCGTTGAACTTCCTTCATAGGTAATATAATTGGAATTGAATTGAACATTGGGATTAAATCCAACCTTTACACTGGCATTCAGGGTGAAAGTTTCAGGAAAATCCTTGGTACTGATTTCCACCAATCCACCGGTAAAAGTACCTGGAAGATTTGGAGTAAATGTTTTATAAACGATGATATTTTCAATCAAACTGGTCGGGAAAATATCCATCTGAACACTGTTTCTGTCAGGATCGAGACCAGGTACCTCCAGTCCGTTGAGAGTTGTTTTTGAATAACGACCTCCCAATCCACGAACGAATACGTATTTTCCTCCGTCTACAGAAACACCTGTTACTCTTTTCATCGCTGAACCTGCATCACTGTCACCGGTATTGCTGAAAGCCTGGCTGGAAATTCCATCAATCGCACCAATGCTTTTCCGTTTGAGGGTTTGTACTGCAGTTTCTGTATTTTTAAGTGCTTTAGCTGTAACCACCACGTCACCAAGCGCAACGGCGGAGGAAGTAAGTTTAATATCTCCCAATGTTGTAACCTCATCACCTTCACCAACTCTGATATCTGCGATAATCTGAGTATTAAAAGACAAATAGGAAATAACAAGAGAGTAAGTTCCTTTTTCAAGGTTAGGGATTTCGAAACGACCATCAAAATCGGTTACGGTTCCAGTCCCGGTTCCCTCAATAAGTACGTTTGCACCAAATACTTCGAGACCATCCTCATCAATAACACGGCCTTTGATAACGCCGGCAAAGGTATTCAGGGAAAAGGCAA
>QQUB01000769.1 GCA_008501835.1 Bacteroidota bacterium | reverse complement strand
TAACTGGTACTGTCAACTGGTCTCAATTAATTATTATATTTGCAAAGTTACCCACATTTCAATTTATCCGGCAAAAATGCGCGAAACAAAATTTATTGAACAAAACCAGGAAAAATGGAACGAGTTTGAAAAGGTTCTGGAAAAAGGAACCGAAAACCCGGAAGAACTGAATGACCTTTTTATCCAGATCACGGATGATCTCTCCTTTTCCCGTACTTTTTATCCTAATCGTTCCGTGAGGGTTTACCTCAACGGACTGGCTCAACGCGTATTTAACCGAATTTATAAAAACAAAAAATCCTTCCGCGGCAGGTTTGTCAATTTCTGGTTTCATGAACTGCCCCAACTGATGCACGAATCCCGGGTAGCTTTCCGGATTTCTTTCTTCGTTTTTGTGCTTTCTGTGACGATTGGAGTATTGTCGTCGGCAATGGACCCTCAATTTGCCGAAGTGATTCTCGGACCTGATTCTGTGGAAATGACGATTGACAATATTGCCTCCGGAGATCCTATGGCCGTATACAAGGATAAGGGAGCCTTTGGGATGTCTTTGGGCATTACGATGAATAACCTTTTTGTATCCTTTCTCATTTTTGTTTTTGGAGCCTTTTTCTCGATTGGAAGTATCATTCATATCATCAATAATGGAGTGATGGTAGGCGCCTTTCAGTACTTTTTTATTGAACGGGACCTTTTTTGGGATTCTTTCCTGACCATCTGGATTCATGGGACATTGGAAATGTCGGCTATGGTAATCGCGGGAGCAGCAGGAATAACCATGGGGCGCGGTCTGGTTTTTCCTGGTAATTATTCGAGGGCGAAAGCATTTCAGCAATCTGCGAGAAGAGGTATCAAGATTATGGTAGGCATTATACCAATCGTTATTCTGGCTGGATTTTTTGAAGGGTACCTGACCCGGCATACGGAAACCCCGGAAATAGTGCGTGGTCTTTTCATTTTTATTTGCCTTGCTTTTGTGCTGACCTATTTCGTATGGTATCCGTGGATGTTAGGGAAAAGAGGGTTTGCTAAACCCCTTACTGATGTACGTGTTTCTCCGGATAAGGATCAACAGGTTGATTTCAAACGGATAAAAAATGTTTCCATCCAGTTTGGGGATGTATTTGTCTTTTTCAAGAATAATTCCGGGGTCCTTTTATTGGCAAGTGCACTAGTGGCAGGGTTGTTTACCGTCATCACATTCGCTATGACGGATGCAGATCCTGTGACCTTGTTTTATTTTCCGACTCAGCCATTTGGTAGTTTAACGGTGATGAATCATTTTTTCACTTCGGAAGTACTTTCCTATATGCCATTTTTGATGGGAGGAAGCATTGCTGTTCTTTCATTCATTACCTTTACTTTGCTTCGCAGGGAAGAACAATTTATTGAAAACCCATCCATTGGAGTTCATATTTCGAATCTTATAGCGGCTATTGTTTGTGGGGGGCTGGTAGAATTGGTGCTCTGGTTAAATTCTGGGTTTACCTTGTTGCTGTTTATTTTTGCTGTACCGCTCATTTTTCTGTGGCAATATGCGGCTCACCGGGAGCAGGTGAATGTTTTCAAAGCACTCCCAAGAATGAATAGTTTACTGTCGGGGAACTATGGTAAACTCATTGGCATATTTTCCCTTTTGTTATTTGCATCATTGTTCTTTTACTCTTTGGCGGATACTGCCCTGGTGAATTTCTTCTTCAGTATTATCAATTGGGTAGTTCATTTTGATCAGTCTACAATGGATAACCTCTCTATTATTCTGCTGACGTTCTTCAATATGTTTTTATTAAACCTGGTATTGGTGGTCATAACAGCCGGGGTTGGAGTAGCCTATTACAATTTGCTGGAAGTAAACGAAGCCGGTGAATTGCTTCGTAAGATCAAAACCATTGACCTCAAGCGGCGTATCCGAGGATTGGAGCGGGAGTAAGGGTGGCAATGGTTCAAGTTGTTTAAGGAGTTTAAGTTGTTCAAGGAGTTGTAGGTTATTTGAAAGGAATTTCAGTTTCCGTCTAATAATACTGCCTCCAAACAATTTCAAACGGCGCATCCATCAAGCCGACCTCCGGAGGAGGTTCAATCAAATGGGCGAAGCCCACAAAAAAAGGGCCACGCCGTCGCGCAGCCCCGTCATGTTTAGGGATTATGGGAGGTATGTTTGTTGTGGATAGTCAAGATTAAATTGACGGGAAACTTGCAAGGCTTTTTACCCTACTCTGCGTTGTAGAACCGTTTTCCTTAGCTTTGGCTAAGCAAAAGAACCTACGCCTTGATTAGGAAAAAAATCCTCAGCAATTTTAACCGTCATTCAACCTTGTCTATCCACCAGGATATTCCTTATTCGGAATAGTAAAATCGTTTGTAAATGCGGAGGAAATTCAGAAATCAAAACTTCCTTTTCAACGCATTTGTCCATAAATCATGCCTCGATAAAAATTGTTACCCCCCCGATTAGATTCCTTTTCGTATTTTTATAAAAAAATTGATTCTCAAATTCAGCCTACGCCTTAGCCTAATTCAGCTAGACTGATTACAAATTGAACCCACAACTATGCAGGGAAAAACCGCCCACGAAGATCAACGTTACGTCACCGGCCTTTTAAATAATGATCACCGCCTCATCCGGGAGATTTATCAGAAATTTTCCGGAGGTGTCAAAGCCCTGGTAATGCGCAACAGCGGCAATATCCAGGATGCCGAGGACCTGTTCAATGAATTACTGATGGAGATCTGCAGTCAGGCCAGGAAAGGGAAATTTGTCCTTACCTGCCCTTTTGATGCTTTTATCAAAATGATGGCCTACCGCCGTTGGGTGAATAAACTCAACAAAACCTCCAAAAAGATGGTAACATTTTCTGACATGCAAGGATATGATGATGTAGCCGATGAGGATGTGACTGAAAAGTCGGAAGCGTTTGATCTCATGGCTCGAAAAGAGGCTTTATTCAAACAAAAACTGACCGAGCTCAGTGAAGGGTGCCGTGAGGTACTCAAACTCTGCTGGACGGTAAAGCCGATGGAAAAAGTCGCCGAAATGCTTGAGGTAACCTATGCCTATTTGCGTAAGCGAAAATCCGTCTGTATGAAAAAGCTGACGGAGATGGTGCGGGAAAGCCAGGAGTATAAGGTGATGATTGGATGATACAACAGCTAACTACTTTAACATTGGGAATCAAAATAGTCCCTAAGAGACTACATATTCCAACCGGGTATGAAGTTCCCGGATAAAAAGAAAACAATGGAAAAAATTTACGAACATATTGAAGATTATTTAACGGGCAATCTCTCCGAAGAGGACCGGCAGGCCTTTGAAAAGGCGCTGGAGGAACAGCCTGAGTTGAAGGAAGAGTTAGCCTTGTATCAGGAGATCGAAGGTGTTTTGGCTGACGATGCCCGCCATGAGCAGGAAAATGCTGCGGTTCAGGAAACGCTTTCTTCAATGAGCAAACAGTTTTTTGCAGAAGAGCAAAAAGAAGCCAAGGTCATTACCTTGCAGCGAAGTCAGTGGATCAGAAGAATTGCTGTAGCTGCGGCCGTAGTTTTGGTCATCGTATTTGCATGGCCATACCTGCAGCCCGCAGGAGTACCTCAATACGCGGACCTGGCCGACCATCCAACAGCCTCCTTTACCGAAATGGGGGGTACGGAAACACTTTTACCCCAGGCAGAACAGTCATTTAATTCCGGCGATTATGCAGCAGCCATCCAGCCATTGCAAACCTATCTTATGGAGAATGATGGCGATACCCAGGCATGGTTTTATCTGGGAATTGCATTACTGGAAACCGGCGCCCACGATCAGGCAGAGACTTTATTCAAACAGATCAGTACTCTGGATTCCGCTTATAAAACAGAAGCGGTTTGGTATCAGGCATTGACAGCTTTGAAAAAAGGAGATCTTGATAATTGTAAGACATTTTTGCAGCAGATCCCTGAGGGAAGCGGGCATTATGAGGAAGCGCAGAAGGTGTTGAAACGATTGGATTAGGTTTCAGTCGGCAGTCTACAGTCCGCAGTCCGCAGTCTACAGTCTTCAGTACCAGTTGGCAGTTTTGGGGAAGAGTTTTATCAAGGTTATGCTTTTGGCTGGATATGTGGTTAGAAAAGGCGGAACCTTGTCGAAGCGAGAATAGTACCAGTTGGCAGTACCAGTTAGGTGTGAGGTTTGAGTAGAGGTTTAGGGTTTAACCGCAATGGACGCAACGATTAAATTGTAATTGTAGATTGAAGCAGGAGAAATGAAAACTCTGTGATCCCTGGTCAACCTCCGTTCCCTCTGTGTTTAAAACCAGTAACTAGAAACCAGTAACCAGCAACTTCCTAATTCTCCACAAAATTCACTTTCTCCTTCAATTCCGGATTTGATTTCCAGAACCCAGCCCATAGTTGGTGACTTGCTGCAAAGACAACTTTTTTGCCAAACGAACCGGGTGTTTTTAAAGTGAGGGTAACCAGTTTAAGGAAAAGGAAGTTTTGTTCCTGGATAGATTCTATGTTGTGCCAGGGATAGCGGTAGTGTTTGATGTAATTGGTGACAAAAACGTATTGATCATCCATTTCCACCCGCTTGAGCCGCATGAGGGTGAAATAAAGTACTACCAGTCCAGTGATGTAAAATATAGCGGAACCCAACCGCATATAATTGCCTGGGATCTCTCCATAAAGTTCGCGATTGGTTATAAATACTGACAGGGTGAATGCACCAAAAAACACGATCCAGAATATGGGCAAAAACAACCGGTAAAATAAGGTCGCGTTGGTAGATACTCTTTCCATGAAATAATTATTCTTTTTGGGCCTGGGGCGTTAACGGTAAATTTTGGAGCCTCGTTTTATTTC
>QQUB01000225.1 GCA_008501835.1 Bacteroidota bacterium | reverse complement strand
ATTACCTATGTCCTGTTTCCTGTCGGTACAGGAAATGACTGGATCAAGACCCACGGCATTCCAAAAGACACCAACCAATGGTTAAAAATGGTCCATGCAGGAAAAACATTCCAACAGGACGTCGGGATATTGGAATATCATCAATCCGGTGTTTCAAAACTCAGATATTTCGTCAACGTAGCCGGTCTGGCCTACGACGGATTTGTGGTAAAATATATTGAGGAGAACAAGAAGAAAGTCAAAAACAGCCTCTTTTACCTTTTTATGATAGTCCGGTGTATTTTCATGTACAATCTTAGAAAGGCCCTGATTAGATTTAATGATCAGGAAGACAGCGGTTACCACTATACGATCAACGCCGGGATTTGCAAATATTCCGGTGGAGGGATGAGTCTCGTTCCCCATGCTGTTCCGGACGACGGCCAGCTCGCCCTGACCATTGCCGGAAATGTTTCCAAAATAGGTGTTCTGCTCAACTCTTACCGCTTTTATAACGACAGCATTTTAGGCCATCGTAAAATTGAAGGATATCAAACAAAAGAGATATTCGTGGAAGGCCTGGAGGAAGCACCCATCCTGCTGGAGGCAGACGGTGAATTTTTAGGAGAAGCTCCTGTGAGAATAACATTGAAGGAAAAGGCATTGAAGATTATTGTGCCATAAATCTCCGAAATTCTAAATCCTCCGTTAGACATTAATCAGCACCATTTTAGCGTAAATTTCGATCACTTAGCCGATCTTTTTAGGAAAAAGACACCCTTTTCAGCAATTAGATTATTGATTATATGAAAGGGATTTTTTCAGGAATGAAAACCTCCGAGGTTTTGTATAACAATAATTGTCTTTTTTTGCAGAATTATCAAAGAGCAGGAAGTTAAACCTCGGAGGTTTTTCCAACTTAATAGTTTTAGCCCTTATAGAGCTGATATTTACAACATCCGGCAAATCGAAACCTCTTTAACACTCAAAACAAATGGAAAACGATCTACCAAAAAAATTCTCACGGCCTGTAAGTATATTTTTTATTTCCTTGCTAAACCTATTGGAACGATTTAGCTATTATTCTATTAAAGGTGTAATAATTCTTTATGCGATAAGTGAGCAAGGTTGGAATTTAGAGAGAGAGTCTGCATTAAATTACTTTAAATGGTTTCTAGTTTTGGTAGGAACCCTCCCCATTTTGACCGGCTTTCTTTCCGATTTTTATCTTAAACAAAAGAAAGGTATTTTAATCGGTTCGGTATTTACCTTATCTGGCAGTTTATTGTTAGCTGTTAATGCTTTTTCTCTCAATATCACTGGTCTTTTTTTAATGGCTATTGGAACGGCTTTCATCCGGCCCAATTTATGGGTTATACTTGGAAGATTATATGAAAAATCGGAACATCAAAGAATTCTTGGATTCCTCTTTGTCATATTCTTCATAAATCTTGGCGGATTTTTTGGACCCTACATTATCGGCATAATGCGCGATAATGAATGGACGTGGAGTTATATATTTGCCACTATTTCCATAACATCAATTCTGTTTATTGGTATTTTTCTACTAATCAGGAACAAATTGGAGTTCAGAGAAAAAAACCTCAAAGTCATCAGATATGAAGTTTATAAAAATGATTCCGTTCTAGATTCTGAAATGACTGGCATCCGTCGAAATATTAACTCCTTCCTACTCATCGCCATAATGCTAATCGTATCAACAGTATTTTGGCAATATGACGGTGCCATAATGAACTATCATACTGATTTTCTACTGAACAACGAAGACCTCCTGCTATTTGGTTTTGAAAATTCAGACTATACCTTCCAATTGATCTGGATAATCACTTTTTTTACCATAGGAGCAATTTTATTCATTATCTGGTACATTAGGAAAACCGGCAACACCATCTGGAAAATCACTACAGCAATGGGGTTTTTGGGTATCTCAGCTGTTTTAGCCAGCTCCCTTGCTTTCATCCCGGATCATAACCTGCCTACATATTTTGTGTCCTCTGCTATTATCATTGCTCTTGCAGATATGTTTATTTCTCCAATGATCACATGTTATATCACTAGGTTAAGTGACATAAGGTATTCCTCCACCATTTTAGGTTTTTCTATTACGATTCCATACTTTCTTGATTGGGGAGTAAATTATTTTCAGGAAAGAAATGAAATTGATATAATTGCCAGTGGCCCAATAGTAATTTTCAGTGTATTGGCCATGCTGATTATTTTCAAAAAAACATTGGAGAAATTGGCAAATGGCATTGTGTGATAATTAGAAATCAAGGGTACGGTTAGGAGCCCCTAATTATTTTAGATCTAATTGGGGGCTCCTGCTAAAAAGTGCCTAAGCTCCGGCCTTGCCTCTTCCAAGGTACCAACCAATGACTCCGCCGGTAATACCAGAAATTACAGCTGTTGCAACTGAATCAATCAATACATTTGGGACTTCGCTGAATTTGTACATCGAAGCCATACTAAAACCAAGGGAGAGCGCAACCAAAGCACCGATTATGGCTGCAGGAAGCAGGCCAGCTCCAAACGATTTAATTCCACCCCAGCTTAGAAGAACATAGGTGAGTAACAACCCCCAAACAAGACAGCTGACAGCCATAAACACCATATTGAATTCTTCTTCAGAATACAGGATGGAATTGAACTCTTCTGGAATAGACATTACATCCATAAGTAAAATTCCATAGACCAACCAACCCAACAAAAAATAGACCACCCCGCCTATTAAAGTTCCGACAAAAAGTTTAGTGAAATTCATAACCAGTTAGTTTTAGTTAGACAAAATAATCTACCTAAGATACAAACTAATTGTGTCGTTCCCACCAAAAACATCGTCGGCTGCATCTAAAAAGTGTTTTCACTCGCATAGTTTACGCAAAACTCCAACCCGCCAAATGGAACACTTGATTAAGAAAAATACCACTACTGCGCGGTAGTTTTTCGACGACGGAAGGGGGTTGTTCTTTTTTCAAAGAAAAAAGGACGCCCCTTTTCTCATTTGGAGTTTTTCAACACCAAATGAACTTTCCAAATGACAACTTTCAAAATTCAACCGAAATATGCCGGATTCAATTGTTGGTTGGAATTTGAATATTGCTACTTGCTCAATTTGCCAAAACTTGAGCTTTAATCTTCGGGAAATGCGACACCTATAGTGCCCTGACCGGAATCAATAAGCATAGATTGCCCGTTTGCAGAAAGCAATTCGCAACTGAAATCCACCAAAAATTTTTGCGTGGGATAACCAAATTCATTTTCCTGAAAAGCTTCGATTTCGGACACATTAAAATAGGCCGAATTATTCTGTATTTGCCTGTCCGACCTGTATTCCGAACCATGTCCATCCTGGTAAATGACAGTCACTGTTGAATACTGTGCGGGAGCAGCCAGTGAATCTATAACCATGCCCGTTGAGTAGGAAAACTGAGCGGAGCAAACCTGATAATCATCAAAAAAATTGCCGCACCAACTCGATGAACAACCAGAAGCATCTGTGAGCGTAACGCAGAATTCTTCGTCGAAAAGGATGCTGTCGGGCTGGACGATCATAGCCTGGGAAGTGGACCCGTCATCCCAACTATAGGTGTATGGAGGAACACCTCCGAGAGGAAAAACTGTCAAACTGATAAAGATTTGTTGAGAAGGTTCGAGGCTTACATCCACACCGCAGGTCAGTGCATTAGCTTCAAAGGAAATATTGCGACTTACGGAAACATGCTCTCCATTCTGGCCATTGATATCAAGGGTAATATTCCTTTCTTCATTATTGGAGTAATCATGTTCCACAACAAATCCTTCACCAAATGTACCATCTCCAAAATCCCAGGAAAGGTCTTCTTCAGAAAAATCAAAACATGTTTCGCCAGTAACTGCTGAAAGTGTAGCGGTGTAAGCAGTATCGACACTTCCGGTAAGTGTTTGGTCATAAAACCCATTAATAGCAGAAAGGGCCTGTTCCACATCAACATTTGCCGGGTTCGCCTGGAAATCACGGAATTCAAACCGAATAGAAGGGAAAGTATCCAGATTTACATCTTCCTTTTTCAACTCTCCAATGAAGGTATAAATGCCCTCCGAATCCTGTTCAAAAGACGTGAACATGCGATATCCATCCACCCCTCCTCCAAAAGCATAGGTATCTCCATTAACCGTCGACATAGCCAATTCAAAGACGGGGTCCCCGGGATCATCCGGAGGCAATTCAACAGGGTCACATTGAGCAAACATCAATAGCAATACCCCTAAAACGAAACCTGCATGGACTTTTCTTATTTGTAATAATTTCATCGCTTAATCAAATTGTAACGAAGCCCTACATCAAAGAAAAATGGCTTCGATTCCAAATAAATACTACTCGCCTGATCCTTTAAAAGTGACCCGGCCGTATAATTCACCTTAACTCCCAGACTCATCTCCGTATTCACAGCAAAATACCAGGATCCGAAAACATCCCAGTGCAAAGGCTTAAAGCCAGATGACTGTATCCATCCTTTTTCCACAACTTCATGGGCATTGCCTTGTGGAAATGACTCACCATACCCTTCCTTGTTCAAGCTTCCTTTGATGCCCAATAAATAACCTGGACTCACCCCAACACCAACATTATGCCTGTTTTTGACATAATTGATAGCCAGCGGTAATTCTACAAAACGTAATTGCTCCGGCAAGGTATAAAAGCGTTCAACTGTTCTACTGAATGCATAGGTTGTTTGTTCTGAAAAATCATCTTCGGCAAACGTTCCGGAACGTAAGCGATATTGTGCCCCCAATCCAATACTCCAGTTCTTGTTAATACTTTTAGCGTAATCGATCCCGGCTACATATCCAATAACATTTTTTCCGGTAGAACCAATGTGTGGGTAAACCGTTGTGGAAGCATGTATCCCGAATTTTGAACTATAATACGGCCGGCCTTCAACTTTGATAAAGTCTGCCTGCCAATCCCGATCGTTATTGAGTAGATCAAAATTCAATTGAGGTATTTGATCAATAACAAAAGACTTATATCTGACCGGATCTTTAACAGCCGTGATTGGTGGAGCTGCATCCGGTAGTTCTTCAAACTCAACCGGGGTTATTGTATTGGAAATTTTGACGGGAACAGATTCAGATGAAGCCATCTTTTCATCAACCTGCTGAAAGGCTTTTGCAATCGGTTTATCGGTGATTCCCGCTTCCAATTGTGATGCTTTTTTGTCTTTGGTTGTAATTATGTTTTCTGCTTCATCATTGGTAATGGTTTCTTGCACTTCGTTTTGGGGTAAATCAATCTTTGCCTCTTTTTGTTGGCGTTCAGTTTTAACTGTTTGCAAAGAGCTTCCTGTTTCTTCGGTAAGGTTCGTTGTGAGAGGTTGACTTGTTATTGCAGAAGGTTTCCACAGCATATAACTGGTACCAGACAATACAACCAATCCGCACAACAACCAAATCCAAAAGAATCTGCGTCGGCGTTTTTGCTGGGCATCGATCATTTCTGCTGCCTGCAGCCAGTGAGCCTGGTCAAATTCAAACTGACGCTGCTCCATTTTTCCTTTTACAAAATCATCAAGCCTGTTCATAGCTTATATTACTTTTGATTTTTTCAATTCATTGGACAATTGTTCCCTGATCTTTTTTCTCGCTTCTGATAAATACCATTTCGATGTCCCTTCTGATATTCCCAACTGCCCGGCGATCTCCTTATGCGAATAACCGTCAACAGCGAACAAATTAAAAACCTGGCAGGCCATTTCCGGAAGTGATTTCACTATTTGTTCTATGTGATCCGCGTCAAAAAATTTCTCAGCTTCATTGAAGTCCACTGCCTTTCCTTCGGCTATCAGAACATTCGTCTCTTTGTAAACAATCTTGCTTTTCTCCTTTCGGTTCTTTCTGAAATCATCGATCAGCAAATTGATCATGATGCGTTTTATCCATGCGGCAAAGGGAACATCCAGGGAATACTTTTTCAGGTTATTCAGTATTTTCAGAAAACCAGTATTCAGCATCGCAGCCACTTCATCCTCGTTACTCCTGTATCTCCTGCAAACACCCATTAGGATGGGATAACACAATTTGTACAATTCAAACTGTGCCCGACGCTTACCTTTGATACAATCTTTAAGTAATCGAGGATCCGGGTTCATTAAAACGATTATCTGGCCACAAAAGAAACGGCAAAAGCCGGGATGAAACCTTTTGATTTTAAAGGTACCATCCCAGCTTATTGTTCAGGGTATTCTTTCCCTCAAAGAGGATTGCTTACTGCTTGACAAATTGTTTTGTCAAAACACCCTCAGTAGTCTGAATTTTCAAAACATATACTCCTGGAGTAAGTTTTGAAACATTCACCTGGTTGCCATCAAATGGCTGAATACCTACAACTTGTCCTGTTAAATTTACAACCTGATATCCAATGATCTTATGCAAAGGCATATTTACCTCCACCTGGAGCACGTTTTTCGCAGGATTTGGATATAGGCCGACAAATTCATCCGTCAATAAAACCTCGCGGGTAGCTGTTGTGATCTCAGTACCTTCTACGATGAAGGCTACATTATTGACCGTTTCATTATCAGGACCAATCGTTACCGTTTTTTCTCCCTGTTCAATTCCCGGGATTTCAACATACAAGGTATATGTACCGTATGGCAGGTCTTCAAACATGAAAGTACCATCAGGGCCTGTCATTACATATGCAACTGGAACATCTGCACCATTGTGCAGTATTACCACCACATCTGCCATTGGGTTGTCTCTTTCATCATCACCATGACCTCCCCAGAAACCATCTTCATCAAATACGCCACCACCGATAACACCAGGCCCGGCTCCATCCGGATCAACAGGAATCATCATGATGCTGTAAAATACATTCTGATTGCCCGGAAGGGTAATGACATCAGCTTCATCCCAAAATTCAGCACTGAAGTGGTAAGTCGGTAAATAATCGGCACTGGCCGGGATATTCGGATCCAAAATTGCCTGTACCAGGTAATCCCCCGGATTCAGGTTTTCAAATTGGTAATAACCGCCGGCATTGGTCGAGTTGAAATCAACAGTCTCCAACAAGTTGGCTCCATCACCTTCAAGCGCATAAAGGTTGACGACTCCGGATAAAGGATCAATATTCATACTATCGGTCAGAAATACGAATCCTTCAATTCCGGGTAGTGTATTATCGTAGCAGGCGGTCGCCGAGCAACCGTTGGCGTCGGTCATGGTCACACAGTAAACTATATTATCTTCCAGTTGGATACTGGACGTCGTTGCATTATTATTCCAGACATAAGTATAAGGCGCCGTACCTGTAGCAGTAGCATTCAACCAGGTACCTCCCTGGACCAGGTCTATGGTTACATAACAAAGCGTATCATTACCGCCACCGGCCTGATAATACCAACAGGCACTCGATGAACATCCGTTGGCATCCATCATGGTCACGCAGTATTCCCCGGTTTCGGTCACGACAATGCTTTGAGAAGCCGCACCGTTGTTCCAGGCAAAAGTATAAGGAGCTGTGCCACTTGGGACAGCCAGCAAGCCGGTCCCAAACACATTTACGCTGTCCTCAAGGATGTATACATAACAGAGTGTATCGTTTCCACCAAACTGGTAATAACCACAATCGGTAGAAACACATCCGGTAGCATCGGTTACTGTTACACAATAATTTCCAGATGCCATAGGAACAAAACTTTGGGTTGTTACGCCATTATTCCATAAATAGGTAAAAGGCGCTGTTCCGTTAGCTTCGGCAAATATGGATGCATCACCGATGTACACATTTGTATAACACCAGATATTATTATAATCAAAACAATCCACAGACTGACAACCATTAGCATCGGTTACTGTAACGCAATATTCCCCGGGCACATCCACAAGGATACTTGACGTCAATTCACCGGTACTCCACATGTAAGTAACAGGAGCTGTTCCATCTGCAATGGCCGTAAGACTTACGCCCGGGACATTAGTACTATCAACAAGGATATATGCATAACATAAGGTATCGTTTCCGCCATTCGGATCGTAATAATAGCAGTCTTCACTTTCACAACCATTGGCATCTGTAATGGTAACACAGTAATTGCCGGGAAGAATGTTCATAATGGATTGAGAAGTTGAGCCGTTGCTCCAGGCATAAGTAAAAGGTGGCATACCCGCGGCATTCGCAGTGAGCCCGCCAGCATTAGATCCATCAATCTCAACCGAACAGTTTATGTTGCAATAGAGAAAGGTAACAGAAATATCAGCACTTGGCGGCGACCAATAGGCCATTTGGGTGATCCAATTATTGTCGCAGTTTTGAATACTGATCATCACAGCTCCCTGGGTCATATTAGCCGGTACATCAAAACTATCGGAGAAATAACCGTTGGCATCTGTTTCAACGGTGTTGTAATAAGAGAAAAAGGTATTGGTGGAATCTACTGTTATATAAACTGTCACGTTTTCTACACCGCTTCCATTGGTGTCGACTACGTAACCGTCAACATTAACGGTGATTTGGGCAAAAGCCATCACTGCGAACAGCAGCATTCCAAGAGATAATAGCAATCTTTTCATTTCAGGATATTTTTTCAAATTATTGGTTCGTAATTTTTTCTTTACACTTACACTCACGGAGCAAAATGGGAGGTGGTTGGAAAAAAGTGATTTTTTTTGAAAAAAAAGTAGATAATGGTTCTCTGAGTAGAAAAAGAAGCTCCGTTTTCTTTTAAGCGCAAGGCACGCAAGTTTTTTTTATCGTCTTTGCGAACATTACGGTTAAATAAACTCTGTGACCTCTGCTTAAATAATAAACAATAGAATTAACGTTACCCCTTAAGTTGGCTTGTGAAGTAATAATGATTCCATATGTGAAGGATAACTTTTCTGACACGAAATGACCGAACCAGTAAACAGTAACCCAAACTACACAATCCTAAACCGTACATACTTGATCGTATCATCTCCGGAGATATGCAAACCTTCATAATAGGTTTTTAATCCGAGTTCCGGGATTGGCAAGGGCCTGGAATAAATATCTGCATCCTGGTATAGGATTTCGGCGCCTTCGTATGTTTCCAGTGTTTCAAGAGTGAACTCAAAAAGTTGAGGAGAATCCGTTTTCAAATGGATCAGGCCATCTTTTTTCAGGATTTTCTTGTACTCTCCGAGGAACCTGGCGGAGGTCAGTCTGCGATTGGCTTTACTTTTTCGCAAAAAAGGATCAGGAAAGGTAATCCAGATTTCATCGATTTCTCCGGCAGCGAAGAAATGAGCGATCTGTTCGATACGGGTTCTTAGAAAAGCGGCGTTATTCAGTTCTTCTTCTAAAGCGATGCCTGCTCCTTTCCAGATACGTGCTCCTTTGATATCCACACCTATGAAGTTTTTATCTGGCATCATTCTCGCCATCCCCAGGGTGTATTCCCCGCGTCCGCAGGCAAGTTCAAGCACGATTGGATTATCATTTCCAAAATGTTCTTTTGCCCATTTTCCTTTCATGTCAACAGGCATAGCATTCAACCCGGTCAGTTGCGGATTCTTCGCCTCAAAATTTTCATAAACATTCGGAAAAGAAAGTAGCTCCGCAAATTTTTGAAGTTTGTTTCGCTTGCTCATCTTGTATCGTTATTTCTTGTTTTGCCCCGCAAATTAAAGACAATTACAGGAGTATTTTTAAAACTTCCTCCTATTTAAGTGGTAAAAACCCTATTTTAGGTGTATCAATAAGGCCCAGTTCAATATTTTTTAATTGAAAACCATTGCTCTTGTATCGACAGTTTAGCGCTGTTGAGGGTTGAGGAAGATTGGAAAAATGGGAAATTGATCACATCCTTCCATTTTCCACACTTCCTCAAAATCCCTTTGATTCTTATCATCATTTACGAGAATTAATATTTTTAGACACATTCTAATAAATAAATTCAACCCCATCTTTTGAAAACACGTTATTAAAAAAAAAGCTATGATACAATTTTTGAATTACAACAATCTCAATTCAAGGTCTGGAAGCAGTCCTTTAAATAAAAATAATCCTCCAGGGTTTATTGCCAATGGTTTTGTATTGACCCTTGTACTCTTTTTATTCGCCCTACCTGCCTGGGGGCAACGAATCGTGATTTCAGAGGAAGTTCCTGTTTACAATGATGTTTCTTATGAAATCATTGGTGAACTGGCAGGGCAAACCCTTTTGTTCCGGGATAAAACTACCTCTTTTCAGGTGCAGGGGTTCAACAGGCAGCTGAAACTTTCCTGGGAGAAAGATCTCGAATTGGACAAAAGAAATCCAAAGATCCTGGGAATTACCGCTTCAAAATTCGATTTCACTGTTTTCTACTATTTTAAAAACAGGGGACGTACTTTTATCAAAGCTCACAAATACGACCCGGCTGCCAACTTGCGTGATTCATTAACCTTTAAGGAGCTGTCATCTTATGCATTTACCCCTAATTTTGACATCATCCAATCGGAGGATCGCAGTAAAGTGCTGGTCTATTATCTGGAAAGGCAGGAAGAGTTCAAGCTTTTATGCTTTGATGTCGATAGTATGAACCTGATGTGGGAAAAGAGTTTTTCCCCTGAAAATTATTACCGCGAACAACATTACACTCAAATGCTTGTCAGCAATAGTGGAGAGATGTTCCTGATAAGAAGTAAAGATAATTTTGTATCCCGCAGAAAAGACCACCATTTTATAGTTTATCATTTTGATGGAGCTGAAGAAGAAGTAAAGCAATTTAATATTCAGATGGGCGACTTGCTCACTTTTGATGTTTGGTTTTCCGTTGACGACCTGAATGATCAGCTTGTTGCCGGAGGGCTCTATTCCGATAAAAACAGGGAAAAAGCCATTGGATATTTTTATCTGAGTGTCGACCCCAAAAAACCGGAAGCCAAAACCATCAAACATCAGCAATTCGATGTGGAATTCATGGCTGATTTCATGGATAAAAAACCCAAAAAACACGTAGGAATAACCGAAGCCGAAATCCGGCAAAATGTCATACGCAGAGATGGTGGCATTTTGATGTTTGTTGAAAAAGTAAAAGAATTTTCACGTGCTCCAACGACCTACACTAATGTAAACAGGACTCCCTACTCCAGCCTGAGGCACCCCAGCAGGGACCTTTATTTCGACAACATCATGGTCATTTCAATCCATCCTACCGGAGATTTGCATTGGAAAACTATACTGTACAAAAAACAATACTCACAAAATGATTTCGGTGTTTATTCTTCTTATTTTTCCTTCAAAACACCGGGAAATATTAAATTGCTTTTCAATGACGAAATCAAGCAAGAAAACACCATCAGCGAATATGTTTTGGATGGTTTGGGCAATGGTGACCGCAACAGCGTCATGAACACAGAAGGTCTGGAGTTACGCCTCCGCTTCCAGGAAGGCTTACAACTGGACAGCAGAAGGTTCCTCATACCCAGTGAGCGCCGCAGCCGTTTGAAACTCGTCAGATTTGAGTATTAATGTAACACATATAGGCTAAGGATATTGAATCCTGCTAAACCTGTATTATTTGAACTTCCTGAAACAGCCCCTTAGTTCTTTCAAAAACCTGATTAGGTTTAGCTTTCTTGATGTATATTAACAGTATAGTTAGAAGAAACAAAGATCAAAACTTAAAACCAACATGCGTGTAGTTATTCAAAGAGTCAGTGAAGCTTCCGTCACCATTGAAGGAAAAGCAAATGCCTCTATTCAAAATGGTTTATTGGTGCTGCTGGGTATCGAGGATGCAGATACCCGGGAAGATACGGAATGGCTCTGTAAAAAGATCAGCAACCTCAGGATCTTCAATGACGAAAACGGGGTTATGAACCGGTCAGTGATAGATGTTGATGGTGACATAATTGTCGTTAGTCAGTTCACGCTTCATGCCAGTACGAAAAAGGGTAATCGTCCGTCTTACATCCGTGCTGCAAAGCCGGATTTTGCCATTCCTATGTATGAAAAGTTCGTTGCTCATTTATCATCCGTAACCGGGAAAAAAATACAAACAGGAGAATTTGGTGCGGACATGAAAGTGGGATTGTTGAATGACGGGCCTGTAACGATTATCATTGATTCCAAAGTGAAAGAATAAAAAGGACAAAACATGACCATTAAACAAGCACAGGAAACAGTGGACCAATGGATCACGACCATTGGTGTCAGATATTATAGCGAACTCACCAACATGGCCATTCTCACGGAGGAAGTAGGTGAAGTTGCCCGGCTGATGGCACGACTCTACGGGGAGCAATCCTTTAAAACCAAAGCGCTTGAATCTGAAGCAAAAGATAAGCTTGGAGATGAAATGGCTGATGTGCTTTTTGTCCTGATTTGCCTTGCCAATCAAACCGGAGTTGATCTCACGGAAGCTTTACAAAAAAGTCTGGACAAAAAAACGAAAAGAGATGCGGACAGGCATGCGAATAATGAGAAACTGCGGTAAATAGTCTTCAGTAAGCAGTCCTCAGTCTTCAGCCTTCAGAAAATATTTTGAGCTTTGCCCTCGAGTGTTATAGGTCAAAAATCAATCCTTTCTCTATTAGTTGCTGATATCTTTCCTGGTCAAAAGAATAGAGCTTGGCAGGTCGGTGAGCTACATTTTGCTGGGTCTCCTTGATATCTTTCAGCAACTTCATATTGAGGATCTTTTTACGGAAGTTGCGCTTATCCAGTTTGACACCGAGGATCCTTTCGTACAAATTCTGGAGTTGGGAAAGTGTGAACTTTTCAGGAAGCAGGTTGAAGCCAACAGGCTCTTCCCTTACATGTTTTCGCAGGCAATTTAATGATTCTTCAAGGATTTTATTATGATCAAAGGCCAGGTCGGTAATATCATCAATACTGTGCCAGTGAGCTTCATTATAAATGTTCTGCCATTCTTCTTCGAGATAGCGGGAAGTGGTACTTACCTTATAGTCACTGATTTTCACTAAAGAATAATATGCTACAGAGACCACTCTGCCAAGTGGGTGGCGTTCGGTAGAACCAAAGGTTTTAACTTGCTCGAGGTAAACGTTTTCCAGGCCGGTTCGGTATTTAAGAATTCGGTGAGCCGCCTCATCAATGCCTTCATCGATATGAACCATATCTCCAATAAGTGACCATAGTCCAACATAAGGCTCCATGTTGCACCGCATCAACAATACTTTCAGTTCATTTTCGTCGAACCCAAAGATCACGCAATCGACAGAGATCCCTGCCTTGAAATACGCATCAATAGATGTAAGATCAACGTTAATATTTCTTTTCCTCACCGGTTTATGCAGTTGGTTTAAAGGGCTAAAGATATAAAAAAAAGCGGCTATTCAGGGGCAACCTGCCGCTAAATAGCCGCTTTTCGGGCTTCTAAGTATCAACTTAGTGTAATTTTTACTTTAATATGTCATTTTAAGACTTCCGTATTTCAATCTTACTTTGACAAAAGGCGCATTTCCTGACTTTCCTCCCTGAACACCTTTCACTGCATAAGTCGTTGACTCTTCTTCTTCGTAGGTTACAGACATCTGTTTTGGATATTCAACTTTTGCATAATCGGCAAAGGCGTCCAGCTGATACATGATACCGGGTTCCAGCACCATTTGGAAGTCTGTGTTATTACCGATCAGTTTGGCTTCTTTAAATGATGTGGACAATTTATTGATACTTGCATTGCAATTATCGAGGTCGAGAATCAGGTATTTATTGATATCCTGAAAAATAACATTCGAATAACTCGACTCCATGAAAATATCTTCAGCATCTCCAATTTCAAAATTGTCAAACTTCCCATCGTTATGTAATTCCACGATCGTACCGATGGTGTAATTGTCATAACTCGTATTAGATACAATGAGTTTGGCTTTTCCAATATTGACGGTTGCAGATTTACTTCCGATCTCCATATTATTGGCCTCACCAATACTGATCGAGCCGCTTTTAATTGCCAGATTCATATTGTTGACACTTCCAATGGACCCGTGACTGTTTCCTAAGGAAGAGGTTGAGCTTCCGGAAAGTGCGTCGATAATGAAATTGACGTATTTCAAAGAAAGATCAACATCACCTGAAACGCTACTCACGTAGACTTCCCCGTATTTATTATCAAGAGAAAGATTTGCCGATGCAGGCATATAAACCTGGTAATTGATGGCATAATCCAATTGTCCTGATGACCAGTCCCACCATTTGTTTCGTGTATCCTCGATCACCGTTTCTGCACTAACTTCGGTATTATCCGACTTGAACTTGACATCTATACGGTTGAATACTTTCTGGGCAGCTGATTCATTTTCTGCGTTTACGGCTATTTCAACGGTAACTTTGACTCTGTTCTTTTCCCATGTCCTGATATCCACCTGGCCGTATTTATTACTGATGTGGACATCGCCTCGAGGTGTGATGCTAAATTCTCTCTTGATTTCCTTAGTGTATTTGCGAAAATTTCCATCCGCCCACGTCTTTATCGGCATCGTAGCTAAAAGCACCCCGAGCAGGAGAACTTTAAATGCTAATACTCTTGCGCTCATCTGTTTGTGTTTTTTCTTCTGTTTGATCATTCTGGATCCTTTCCAGTACCCGATCAAGGATTTGAATTTTTAATTGATAACTCTTGATAAGATTCTCAATAATTCGTTCTTCAGAACCTTTAGGGGCCGTGGCAAGTTCCTGTTTCAACTCTTCAAGGAAAACATCTACCTGACTCAGATCGTTTTCGATGGTTTCATCTTGATATAAACTGGTCAGTTGCGCGTATTTTTTGTCAAATTGCTGGGAATAAAAAGCTTCCATTTCCTGCAACTCCGGATTCAGGGCTACAGCTTGATTATTATCAGCGGTCATGAAATTACCAATGACTCCTCCTGCTATCAACAGGAATACCACCGCAGCCGCGATCCTCGTATACATCCACACCTTTCTCCTGCGGATCGGCTTCACCTTATCGAGCTGACCGTCGATCTCCGCCCAAACCTTCAGAGAAGGAATGGCATCATCGAAGTCTTCCCGATGTTTAACAATAAATTCTTCTAAACGGTCCTGTGGCATTATTTCTTGCTTTTGAATCTTATTTATTTACTATACCTTTTTTCAAATTTCAATTCTATTCAATTCATCTTTTTCTCCGACAAAGTGTCGCCTTTCCTAACTCGCATCTCCACACAAAGGCAAAACCTTGATTAATCATTGTCATTCCTCCGCAAGCATACTTCTTAGTTTTCTTTTAGCTCTTGAAAACTGCGATTTTGAAGTAGCTTCGGAAATATCCAGTATTTCAGCGATCTCCTTATGATCATATCCTTCGAGCAAATAAAGCGAGCAAACGATACGATAACCATTTGGCAGTTTCATCATCGCTGATTTAACTTTATCGACACTCATGTTGTGAGGTAACGGGTTATTGTCTTCCTCTGGAGTTTCGATACTCAAAACGTTGGTATTCATTTCAACGATCGAGAGTTTCCGGCGTTTTAAAAAGTTGATACAGTTGTTTACTACAATTCTTTTGATCCAGGCTCCGATGGACGATTGGAACCTAAATGTATCCAGTTTTGTAAAAGCGTCTACAAAAGAAGCCTGGAGTACATCTTCGGCATCAGCCTCGTTCTTTAACATCCGCAAGCAAATATTGAACATCGCTTTAGAGTACAAACGATATAATTCAAACTGGGCTTTCCTTTGGCCACGTTTGCACTCCTCAACAAGCTCCCGGTGTGTGTTATTGTAGTCCAATCTTTTAAGAATAAAAAGCGTCAGGTGATTTCTAACATTATAGACAGAAGATTGCAAAAAGGGTTGCAGCCACCTGAAATTTAAAATATAAAATTTCGAATACTAAATGCAAAAGTAATGATAATCAGAGACTTATGAAAGAAAAATATTTTTTAAGAAATACGATTTTTTGGAAAAATAGTATTTCTGAGGCGGGAAGATTTTGAAATGCAGGATGCAAAATGCAAAGTGTAGAAGGACAGACAAAGTTTAAATATTCCCTTCATCTTTTCCAAAGAACAGAGTATATGGACAGATCTACCTTAAATCAAATGTTTTCATAAATCGAAACGATAATGCTATACCGCCGAGAGCCGCAAAGAAGCGCTGAGGTACTGTGTTTAAAAACAAGTTTCCGATCCAAAAAATATTTATATTTGTCATCCAAGGGAAGACTTCTGTAAAGAAGATCTATCTCGCGTAGCTCCGAGCTCAGTTCGGAGCTACCACTTTCATATCCTTTGATGTTTTTAAAGTATACTTTTCCAAGTCAAATCGCTCTCGTTTTTTAAATAAGGTGTAAACCAATAACAATAACTTTCGTTGTACCGCCACATTAGCTTTTTTGTAGGCTTTAGGATTTCGGTGTCTTACCCGCAAGTACAAATCATAAAGTGGTCCTTTTCCAGAGCGAATAACACTCAATGCTCCCATATACATTACACTTCTGATTCGAGCATTGCCTTTTTTCGATATTTTGGTTTTCCCTTTTTTGTTTCCTGATTGGTTTTCAATAATATCATAACCCACATAACTAGCCAGTTGTTTTCTGGAGGTTATCAAAGAAAAAGCATTGGTTTCTGCTATAATCGTTAGTGCGGTAAATAAGCCTAACCCCAATACTGATTCTATGATGGGGTTAAGCCGCTCTGCCAAGACCTGATCTTGTTCATAGAGTTCAACGATGTGTTTCTCAAGAGCTTTGATCTCTTTTTCCATTTGCTTTATCAGACGCTTGTAGGATGCTTTTACGTCTTTACTAGCAGTCTTACTGAAATTGGCAGCGTGTAATTGATTGTCAAGCCTCACTCTGCTATTAATCAAAGACTTACGGTGTCGTAAGGCAGATCTTAACTGATAAATATTATCACTAAAAGGCTTCCATAACTGAAACTTCCGCTCACAGGCCATTTGACAAATTCCCCGGGCATCTAACTTATCATTCTTACTTTCCTGACCTATAGAACGAAGATATAGTTTAACCCTTCTGGCTACTTCCAAACATACCGCTACACCTGCTTCATGGGCTGCAAATAAAACACCTTCATGGTATACCCCGGTCGTTTCCAATAACAACTGAAAAGGTAGACTACCAGTCTCATCCAGTTTTTGCTTATGCTTTTCTAACCACTTTAAAAAAGCAATTATGCCGCTTGATGTATTGGCAAACTTCTTTTGAGCATGGACTATAAATCTACTTTCCTGTGTATAACCCCCAAGGCAGCCATGAAAAGTTTTCTTACTAATATCCAAGCCACAGCCTAAACGAATCCATTGTTTTTTCATTTCTTTTTCATTGTAAGTAAAAACAAGGATCGATAACTCTTCTACCGTTCTGTCTCATTTAGATCCAGGATAATAGACTTAAAACAATCTACTTCCTTCAGTACTGTTCGAACTCTGGAAGAAAACCAGCCAGGATCATACCTCAGCGCCGATATCGTTAACGTATCTTTCCGCACGATCAAGTTGCCTGACTGGCATCGATCACCTAGCTAAAATGATCGATTTTTCTTAGTTTTACAAACATATGAGGACCGCTGAGTTTTTTCTCTGCGCCTTCTTGATTGGATAAGGTATTTTGATCAAAACTAATTTTGTCCTCTTACTTAGATAAAACTACTTTGCTATGGGAGAATCAGTAAAATGATCTGTGAGTGTGGAATATAAATTGCCAGGAAATGCCTCTTCGATTTCTTCCAGGCTCTTTAACCCGAAAATAAATGCAATGGCTATTGGATCTGTCCTCCAGAAAGTATGCCCTTCATAGAAGCCATACCTCATGATGTATTGTGGTTCAAGCTCCCCGGTATTTATGAAAGACAGCTTATTGATTAATTCCTCCAATTCTTCCCTGTTTAAATGATCATATCGGTCTTTTAAGAAATTGAGCTCACTTGCTGAAAGTTCTCTCCATAGTTTAATATGGAAAACTCCCTGAAGGTCATCGTCAAATATGGATAATTGCCCTCCTTTGGTGTCATAGGCCACTACGTTTACGACTTGTTTATGGTAATAAAACTGACTAATATTTTCCCATTCATGAATGGTCATGGTCCATCGGTTTAACTTAAGATCATGGTCCATCATATTCAGTACATGAAACAATGGCTTGGCGAGCTGCGGATGAGTAAGTCCCATTTTGCTGACAATAGCATTATCCCCTTTGAGAACGGAAATGATGTTTTCATCAGAGGCCATAAATCCACCTGAAGAAAGTTGGCCTGGTAACCCTAGCCGGGTGATTTCTTTAATGCTTCTGCCTGTAATAGTGCTTAGGTTCATTAATCTTTTTTCATCATGAAGACCAGTATGGGCGAGTTCAGGAAAATCAATGGTATCAACAATGAGTTGTTGACAAATTCCCCTGTTATTTCCTGGTTTGACTTCCATTACCGCATATTTATGTTCTTTGGTTACGGCAGTCACCAGTTCTCTTTCCAGGACATCAGTGTACGGAGAAGGAATATCAGGCCGTTCATCATTTACTTCTGGGTATAACTTATATTTTGGTCCGTTTTCCTGAAGGATTTTGGATTGAAGACCGATAATGAAGGGATAAGTGAAAAGGGCCAGAGCTATTGCGGTAATTGACAATATTGAGTTCCTCATTTTTAATGATTTTTAGGTTAACCATAGAGGTATTGTCAATCGGGATTGATTTATCTGTCTGTAAATTGCAGGGTTGCCTGGAAACTATCCAGTTCAGATGTGTAAAAACAGGTATTACACTATTTTTCGAGGGAAGATGTTTATTTTTCGTAAAAGGTTAATCATAGATCCGGATGATCTGACCGGTTCCTTTTCCTTCTACGCTACGGATATAGCCGTTGACCATTTTACTCATAGGAATTGGATTGTGGCCAGGGAAATATGCTCTGTATTTGTCAACCGAATCTTCCACCAATCCCGAGGATACCACGTTGAGTCGAATGCCATTTTCCATTTCCAGTACAGCTGCCTGGACGAAACTATGAATAGCCCCGTTGACCATAGCTGCGCTGGCAGTCATTGGAACCGGGTCATCTGCCAGGATGCCTGTGGTAAGGGTTATCGACCCTCCGGGGTTGAGGTGATCCTTCGCCAGACGTACGAGGTTGACCTGGCCCATGAGTTTGCTTTTTAAACCGATATAATAATCTTCTTCCGTAAGATCGTTGAAGGGAGCCCATTTAGCTTCTCCGGCAATACAGATCACGGCGTCCAGCTCCCCTGCAGCTTTCAGGCCTTTTTGAATAGAGTCAATATCATCAATATTGATGGAAATATCACCGCTTTGTCGACCGGCGATGATGACATCATGGTTTACCTGGAAATATTCTGCGACTTTGCGGCCTATGGTGCCGTGGCCGCCTATGATCAGGATTTTCATAAAATTATAAGTTGAATCTGGCTTGAAGGATTTCTGCCATTTGAGTTTGCAATGCTTTGGCAG